>NZ_CP016534.2:300000-560000 GCF_001687565.2 Planococcus antarcticus DSM 14505 | reverse complement strand
GCATCGAACAAAAACGCGGCGCTCCTGTTTCTTCCAGCAATTCTCTAAAGTCCCTGTCGCGATGTTTATATCCCCTACCTTCTATATGAAGATGATAATGACAGAGTTCGTGTTTGATGATGCCTTCGAGTTCAACATAGCCAAACTTCTCGTAGGAGCTTGGATTGATTTCAATATTGTGGGAACGCAACAAGTATCTGCCTCCTGTGGTTCGCAACCGAGAATTGAAAAGACCTTCATGGCGGAACGACTTATGAAATATTGCCAGTGAAATCTCCTTGATCAGTCCTGTTAGTTCTTCGTTCGTCATATTAACTCCCCTATGTTCAATGTTAAAGAGTTTGCTCTTTCGGCTGTAGCATCGTTAAGGCAATGCGCCCTTTGTCTTTTTCCACTTTTTCCACCCAAGCCGTGACAATGTCTCCGACCGCTACCACTTCCAGCGGATGCTTCACAAAACCTTTTTTCAATTTCGAGATGTGTACCAAGCCATCCTGCTTTACACCAATATCAACGAATGCGCCGAAATCGACGACATTACGGACAGTTCCCTGAACTTCCATGCCTGGCAGCAGATCTTCCATCTTCAAAATATCGTTCTTCAACAGAGGTTGTGGGAATTCATCGCGTGGATCACGGAACGGTTTCTTTAGTGCATCCACAATATCTTTTAAAGTGATTTCCCCGACGCCCCACGTCTCGCTTAACCCAGATAACTCTAGCGTCTCTAATTTTTCGGAGACGCCTGTTTTTCCGACAGATTTTTTGTCTTCGCCCACTAGCTTCAATAGCTTTTCCGCTATGTCATAGCTCTCCGGATGAATCCCTGTTGCGTCGAGTGAATTCTTGCCTTCTGGAATCCGTAAGAATCCAATCGCCTGTTCATAGGTTTTTGCTCCTAAACGCGGAATCTTTTTCAGCTGGACACGTGAAGTAAAGCGGCCATTCTCATCGCGGACCTTGATGACATTTTCTGCTACGGTTTTGCTTAAGCCAGCCACGTATTGCAATAAAGAAGAAGATGCCGAATTGACGTTGACACCAACCTGGTTAACGGCTGTCTCTACGACAAAGGTCAGCTGATCTGCTAGCTTCTTCTGAGAGACGTCATGCTGATACTGTCCAACACCGACCGCTTTCGGATCGATTTTCACCAGTTCAGATAATGGATCCTGCAGACGGCGTGCAATCGATGCCGCACTTCGCTCCTCAACTTTCAGATCTGGGAACTCGGCACGTGCGATATCAGATGCCGAATAGACACTGGCACCCGCTTCATTGACGATAACATACGAAATGTCCGCTGAAGTTTCTGACAGGAAGTCCGCAACAAACTGTTCGGTCTCGCGCGACGCGGTACCGTTGCCGATTGCCATGATCTCAATCGGGTATTTGGCCGTCAAACGTTCCATGATTTTCTTCGAGCCGGCTTGATCTGATTTAGGTGGGTGCGGATAAATGACTGCAACTTCCAGCATTTTACCTGTCTCGTCGATGACTGCCAGCTTGCATCCTGTCCGATAAGCCGGGTCGACACCCAATACCATTTTGTTTTTCATCGGTGGTTGCAATAGTAGATTCCGCAGGTTTTCGGAAAAGATGTGGATAGCTTGAGTTTCTCCTTTTTCACTCAATTCAGTTCGGATTTCCCGCTCAACTGACGGTTGAATCAACCGCTTATAGCTGTCTTCAATAGCTATAGCGACCACTTCGCTTGTCGAACGCGCCTGTTTCATCCATTTGTTTTTCATCAATGTTACGATGCGGTCGACCGGTGGATTGATGGAAACTTTCAAGACATCTTCTTTTTCCCCGCGGTTAATGGCCAAAATACGATGCGGCACAATTTTCTGAATGGCTTCTTCGTATTCATAATACATTTGGAAGACTTGCTTCTCGTCCTCGTGATTTTTCTTGGCAACAGTAGCAATTGTTCCGTCTTTACGTGTCATGTAGCGGGTTTTTTCACGGATATCCGGATCATCCGCAAATAGTTCTGCCAAAATATCCTGTGCTCCTTGAATTGCTTCTTCTGCTGACGCGACACCCGATTCTTCGTTTACAAATAGCAGCGCTTTATCGGATAATTTTTCATTGCCAGGCTCCATTAGCCAATCCGCCAATGACTGCAGGCCTTTTTCTTTCGCGATGGTCGCTTTAGTACGGCGCTTCTGCTTGTATGGCCGGTATAAATCTTCGACACGCTGCAGGACCGTGGCATTGTGAATTGTCTTTTCAAGTTCATCTGTCAACTTTTCCTGTTCCGAGATAGAACGAATCACTTCTATTTTCCGTTGCTCTAAATTCTGAATGTATGTATACCGGTCATCAATTGCTTTGATCTGGACTTCATCCAAAGATCCGGTTGCTTCTTTTCGGTAACGTGCGATAAAAGGCACGGTATTGCTATCTTCAATCAATGCGATGACTTGCGCGACCTGGTTGTTCCTCACGCTAGTTTCTTTAGCAATCAAAGCGTGTATCTGCTGCATTTCCATCTGGACACTTCCTTTCAGTTCCTTTTTATTTTAACACATTCAGAAAAGTGTACGCGTGCCAGAGCCAAGCAACTAATGCAACTGCGTGTTCTGTACACAATCCCGAAAGACTCTTTTAAGCCACCAAGCTATCCCCTTAAAGCAAATCTTGAAATATAATTCTCCAGCAAACAAAAAAAGAAACCATCTCATTTGAGAAGGCTTCCTGCTATAAATGTTGCATCGTCACCCGTTTGAATAGATGCCAAGATGTCACGGTATAATTGCTCGGGAACTGCAGCTTTACGCATCATGGCTTTCGGATTCCTTAAATCCACTCCATCGGAATGAATCAGGAACAAATCGTTTTCCTCGTATGTGTAAAGCTGAGTGCGCAATTTCTGCGGTCGTCCTGACAGATATCCCATTACCGGCAGCGGATAGATGATCTCATCTGTCGCTTTGCGGTATAGGTAAAATCGGATATTGCCGACACAACTGTATTCAAGCGTTTTTTTATTAAAGTCGACTTTAAAGATGGCTACGGCAGCCCCGCGTTTTTGGAGCATCAATCCGTTAAAGCGATACATTAATTGATCAATTGTTTCATGGTGATATTCTCGTAAAATTTCGGGAATGACTTGAGACGATTCACGCGCCACAGGACCACTTCCCAATCCATCGGCTACAGAGCAAATGAAATAATCGTCCGTCAACACAGTGTGATAGCTGTCGCCGGATTCAAAATTCCCTTTTTTTGCTTCGTTGAAAATAAAAGCATTTACGAAACTATGCTGAATTTTCTCCACTACGAAACCCCACCGGCCGCGAGAATAGCTTCCTGAAGTTTTTTAATGGCTTTTCTTTGCAAACGGGAAACATGCATTTGAGAAATACCGAGTTTGTCTCCGGCTTCTTTTTGGCTCAGCTGCTCTATGTAAGTGAATTGGATGATCTGCTTTTCTCGTTCAGAAAGCACATTCATCGCTTCAGCTACAAGCATCCGCTGATCCGCTTTCTCGTATCCATCATCTTCTTGTCCGACTACGTCAAATAATGTAACTGTACTGCCGTCTGAATCCGCCTCTAAAGAGTGGTCCATTGAAAGTGCCTGATAGCTTTTGCCCATTTCCATTGCTTCCAGAACATCGTCTTCTTCAACATCCAGATATTCGGCGATTTCCCACACTTGCGGTGAACGCTGAAGCTCTGTTGTCAGCACTTCCACCGTCGCTTTGATACGTGGCCCCAATTCCTTTATGCGCCGCGGAACATGGATTGCCCAAGTTTTATCGCGCAAAAAGCGTTTGATTTCGCCGATAATTGTAGGCACGGCGAAAGCCTCGAAGCTACGACCGAATGAAGGATCATAGCGCCTAATGGCTCCTAAAAGTCCCAACATGCCTACTTGCGCGATGTCTTCGTGGTAAGATTTACCATTAGAGTATTTTCGCGCAATGGATTCAACAAGACGCTTATAATTCAACACTAAATTTGTCTGGGCTTCTTCATCTTCTGTCTTTTGATAAGCTTCAATCCACTCAAGCACCTGCTCTTTAGTAGGCTGGTTAGGATGAGACTGTTTCGACATCCTTCTCCACCTGCTCTCCTTCAACATGCTTTGTCATGAAGATTGTTACTCCTTCTTGATGGTGAACTTTGACTTCATCCATTAATGTTTCAATTAAATACAAGCCGAGACCTCCTTCACGAAGAAAAGCACCTTCTTCTTGATCGTGGTAAGGACCTACTTTTGCCTTAGTTTCTTCAAAATTGAAGCTTTGGCCGTGGTCTGCTACCATAATTTCAATCTTATCTTCATACAGTGCACAACCGATGACGACTTCGCCTTCTTCACCTTCTGCGTAAGCGTGTTGAACTGCATTGGTCACCGCTTCACTTGAAGCGATTTTCAAATCCTCTATATCGTCAAACGAAAAACCGATACGGCTTGCCAGACCCGAAATGGTCAGTCTTGCAACACCTACGTATTGGGATTTAGCAGGAACTCTCATTTCCACATAATCGAAAGGGCGCATGTCAGTTACCCTCCTTCGCGGCGGATTCGATATCCATAATATCGCCTAAACCTGTGATATCGAAAAGCCGTTTTAATCGTGCAGAGAGTCCTTTTAACTTCACATGGCCACCATTTGCATTGACCGACTTGTAAAAAGCTACGAAAACTCCCAATCCTGTACTATCCATATAATCAACGTCGGAAAGATCCAACTCTGCCTTTAAACCTTGGTGATTCTGATAAGCTTCTAATTTTTCACGTAGAACCGGTGCGGTATGTGCATCGATTTCCCCGTGCACAAAGCCCTTCAGGACATTGTTCGACTCCGTTAAGTCTACTTGAATATTCATTGTGATTCGACACCCCGTTTTTTTGAATTCAATCCCGCTTTTTTGCAAAAGCTGTTCTAAGCTCTAATACCACAATTTATGCACAATTAAACCTTGCCTTACACTTTTTTATAGATCACTAGTGTAAAATCATCCTGAAACTGTGCGTTTTGCATACGTTCAAGCTCATCATAAACGTATTGTACAATCGTTTGTGCAGACTCGTTTTTTTTCTGTTCAACCAATTCAAAAATAACTTCACGCTCAATAAAGCCTTCGTCGTTCCGGCCTTCTGTTACGCCATCTGTCATCATGATCACCAAGTCGCCTTTTTCCAAATCAACCGTATGTTCTTCATAGACAGCCGCCGGAGAGACGCCCAGCAACAGACCTTTTGCGTGCAGCTCAACAAACTCCTTGTCTTTGGAGCGATACATGATAGCCGGTTCGTGTCCTGCCGAGCCATAAGTCAATCGCGCTTGCTTAGAGTCGTAATTGCTGTAGAACATGGAAACGAACATCGAATCATCAACACTTTTCTCAACAATCCGGTTGATAACGCTCAATACGTCTTTTGGCAGCGCATGTGAACTATTCAAACTGTCCATGCCGAATTTAATCATGGACATGCAAAGAGCAGCCGGAAGGCCTTTGCCAATTACATCTGCAATAGCCACCCCAGCATAACCATCATGATCACTGACAAAGTAAATATAATCTCCGTTCATTTTTCGCGCAGGAATAGACAGAAGACCGATATCCAAACCTTCAAGTAAAGGCAATTTAGTTTTTAGCAACGTTTCCTGAACATTCGCAGCCAAATCCATTTCCACTTTCAGCTCTTCTTGCTGCTTTAAGAGGCTTTGCCGTTCCTGAAGTGCCAACCCATAATTGATCATCATTTCAATCAGAAAATCAAAAGAATGCCATACGACATCCGGCAACTCACCATAAAGCTCTTGTATTGCCACTTTGTGCATGCTGATGACGTCTTCTGGAGCAATATTTTCCAGAATAAGCTGCCGACTGAAATTTTGGCCGACATACAAATTCTGTTCCGTCTGTTTTTTCATGTATTCATTTAGAATCTCTTTATATTGATTCTCAATTTCTTGAACCATCGGGCGTTCCCCCTAACGAAGCCACTTGGTAGCTCTTATATCTGTACCTTCGCCTAAAATTGTTTCGATTTTAAAATCATCCATCAACCGCTTGACTCCTGGAAGTCCCGCTCCTAATCCACCAGAAGTCGTAAAGCCATCTTCCATCACTTTGCGAATATCTGGTATTCCAGGACCACTGTCTGCAGCAATAATTAAAATCCCTTTGATGCCATTTTCAGTTAATTGCTGAATTTCAATTCTGCCTTTGCCGGCATATAAATAAATATTGCGAGCAAGCTCGCTGATGGCCGTCGTAATACGGGCCTGGTCAACTGTACCAAAGCCAAGCTCTTTCGCCACATTGCGTCCGAGTTGTCTTGCAGCAACAATATCCCATTCTGTCAAAATTTCCACCGAGGACTGGTCGCTCATTTTTAAGCCTCCAATTCCAATTGAAGTTTATCCAAACCATTTTCTAGATCTAGTGCTGTCATAACATCTTCAAGTCGAATTCCCAACTCGATCAAAGTGATAGCAACTGCTGGTTGGATGCCGGTAATGACTACTCTGGCCCCCATCAGGCTTGACATGCTGATGACGTCCCCCAGAACTTTCGCAATAAATGAGTCGATAAAATCAATAGACGTCAAATCAATCACGACGCCGCGTGCACTTGTTTCGTGCAGCTTTGCCAATAAATCCTCCTGGAATTGAAGGGCTGTCTGGTCATCAAGTTCCCACTGGATCGAAACAATTAATGTGTCTCTTAACTTTAAAATTGGAATTCTAAAATTCATCAGTCTTCAACCTCCACAATTTTCCGATTTGTCCAAGCCAATGCCTGTTCCACGCCTCGCTGCAAAGTGCTTGTTGTTGTAAAATCATTCAAATTAATGCCGAGCGTAACGATTGTCTGGGCAATTTCGGGACGAATTCCGACGAGCATGCACTTTGCTCCGACCAGACGGACAGCATCTGCAGCTTGGATAATGTGATGAGCGACCATTGTATCCACTACAGGAACACCGGTAATATCGAGCAATACGACTTCTGCCCGATGCTTTACGACACCTTCTAGCAAATTCTCCATAATCAATTTTGCTCGCTCTGTATCGATTGTTCCGACTAATGGCATAACTGATACCTTTTCGAAGACAGGAATAAGTGATGCTGAGAGTTCCTGCAGGGCAATCTTTTGCAAGCTGACGGTACGCTCCCATGTTTTGGCGTATGCCTGAATCGTGCTCTCACGAATTGGTGATATCCAATTACTGAATTCCTTTACATAAGCAGCAATATTGCCTTCATGAATAACTCCTTCATTGCTCATACTTTCATAAACAATTTCAGCAAAATTACCAATTGCTTTTGTCACGAACGTAACGGACCATCCGATGCGAACCACTTTTTCAGCAAAATCATTCAATTGGCTTTCATAGGCTTGATGGCTTTCAAGTAAATTTGAAATCATCAACTCCGCGAACTCATGGCTGGTTTGATTCATCAATTCTTGAGGCATCACCTGAAAAGAACGTTCATTTTGCTCGCTCTTCATTTTTTCCTGCCATTGCGAAATGATTTCGGTTAAGTTGCCCTGTATATGTTGAGCCATCTGGTTATTCATACTGGTTAAAAACCCTCCCTGCGACACTATGTATCTTAAATTTTATCTACTACCCTTTATTGTATCGGAAATTCGTTTTTTTCACATCTTTTTTGTCGGCAAGTCTATCCCCTAAAAAAAGACACCTCGAGAAAAACTCTCAAGGTGTCTTTGAAGGAGTATGTATGCTCAAAATTTCACGAGGCCAACGCTAATTTCCAATGCTTCGTCCACTTTTTCCATCAACGTGTCATCAAGTTGAGTGATTTTATCGGTCAGTCGAGACTTGTCAATGGTCCGCAATTGTTCAAGCAGAATAACTGAATCACGCTCAAAGCCATACCTCTTGGCGTTGATCTCCACATGAGTCGGCAATTTAGCTTTTTGAATCTGCGCTGTAATTGCAGCAATGATTACAGTAGGACTGAAACGATTGCCTATATCATTTTGAATCACCAGGACAGGACGGGTCCCACCTTGCTCAGACCCGACGACCGGTGATAATTCTGCAAAAAAAACATCCCCGCGTTTTACAATCAAGTTGTCACCCTCCGCTTACGAGTCGCACTGTCGTGTGCTCCGCTTCGTACTCAGCGTGAGAACATTCACAAGCAATCGATAGATTGATCTGTGACATCTCTACGTAGCCCTTGATCATCGCTTCCCGAATATGATATGAGTTGTACAGATTCTTTGTCACCCGATGCGTGGAAACATAAATAAAATCTCCACTTTCTTGAACACGTTCATCTGAATGAGTTGTCAACTCCGAAATAAATTGTTTTGGCAATTTTACAACCACTTCTTTTGTTTTTGACTTCTCGTACACAGCCGACACCTCCGAAAATCCCGTTCTTATGTCTTTATCTTTCTCATCTTAACATTATATCAGGCTCCTGAAAAGGTAAATTGGAAACTTCGGTACTATCCGAGTAAATCCGCGGCACTCGTTTTGTTAAAATACAGGGAATTTCATACGGGATTGTTTCCAGTCTACGTGCCCATTCATCAATGAAAATCTGCTGCCCGCCTTGGTGTCCAATTAATTGCACTTTTTCTCCAACCGGTAACTTTTCAGAAAGGCGTATCATGCATTGATCCATGCAAATCCGCCCTACCACCGGCACGCGCTGCCCTTTCACTAAAACGTCTTGCCCCTGCAGCCCACGCAGCATGCCATCCGCATAACCAATTGGCAAAGTCGCAATCCATTCATCCTGTTCGGCACGGTAAGTAGCGCCGTAACTCAGCCCTTCGCCAGTTTTTATTTGTTTCACGTGAATGATTTCCGTCTCTAGGCTGAGAGCTGGATATAATTTAAAGTCCATTTCCTCTCCCACATAAGGCGAAGGTGCGATGCCATATAGCGAAATTCCGATGCGCACCGCATCGCAAGCCAATTCCGGATGCATGGTAGCAGCAGCACTATTGGAAACGTGGACCATAACAGAAGGATCCTCCAATATATCGATGACGCTATTCATCGCGTGAACCTGCTCATGAAACAGCGAAGAATCTTTTTCGTCGGCAGTCGCAAAATGTGTGAAGATGCCTTGAAAGGCAAAATCATGATCAGCGATAAAACCAAAGGCCTCGTCTACTTCATCCAATTGAATGCCGATGCGCCTCATGCCGGTGTCTACTTTTAAATGAATTTTTAGCTCGTTCAAATCCGGAGACAACTGAACCGCTGCCATTGACAACCACTCTAAAGAAACTGCAGTGACGATTATATTGCGTTGCTGCGCGACTGGAATAAAACTAGATGGGGTTGCACCCATTACCAGCAACTCAGTTTCGATGCCTTCGTTGCGCAAAAAAAGCGCTTCATCCGGAGTTGCGACTGCCAGCATACTGACGCCATTTTCGATTACCGTCTTTGCTACTGCTAAAACTCCGTGCCCATAAGCATCCGCTTTTACTACTGCGATTACTTGAGCATCCCCGCTCTTTTGTTGAAAAGCCACCAGATTCTTTTTGATTGCACCTAAATCAATGACCGCTTTTGTCGGTCGATAATGTTCCGTCATCGTAACACCGCCCAATTAATTTGTTTGTATCAGAACTTGCGCTGCTGCAAATTCTTTTGAATGCGTAATGGAGACGAGACCCGTTTCTATGTCCCGGAAATAAACAGATGGCTTGCCCTTGGCATCTTTTCTGACTTCGATATCTTGGAAAGAACAGGAACTGCCGATTCCGGTGCCTTTAGCTTTAGAAAAAGCTTCTTTTGCTGCAAAGCGCCCTGCTAAAAATTCTACTTTTCGCGCCACTGTTAATTGATCGTATTCAAGTTGTTCGTATTCAGTTAAAATACGCTCACGAAATTTCGGTGATTTGGCATCCAACCGTCGGATTCGTGACAATTCAACGACATCCAACCCGATTCCTGTAATCATAAATGTTTCTCCTTTCAATCGCAAACAGGTAACAGGTATAATTAAAGATATGAAATAGAGGTGACAAAATGTTTATTCGAACAGAAAGCTTTAAGCAATACCTGCGTATGTATCCGGTCGTTTCCACTTTGATCGCTCTTAATCTGTTGGTCTATGCACTGACATGGCTGCCTTTGCTTGGTGATTGGCTTTACTTTTATGGTGTCGGCTCCAACTTTTACATTGCAGAAGGCCAATGGTGGCGCTTCTTTACGCCGATTTTTTTGCATGGCGGATTGATGCATTTGCTGTTTAATATGTTTTCATTGTTCCTATTCGGACCTGAATTAGAGCGTTTAACAGGCAAAGTCCGCTTTACCACAATTTACCTGTCGGCAGGATTGTTCGCTTCAGCGGCTACTTACTTTTTACAGCCGCTCGATTATGCCCATGTTGGAGCTAGTGGTGCGATTTTTGGAGTCTTTGGCGCATTTGGAGCATTGGTGTATTACGGGGGGCGCGCTTTGCCTCAACTCAAACAAATTATACTCCCAATTATCGTCATTAGTATAGTCATGACTTTCCTGACGCCGAACGTCAATGTTACAGCTCATATCGCTGGAATGATTACCGGGTTTCTAATTGGACTCAGTTATTTCCATCCAAAACGGATCGTCAGCTGGCGGGCTAAAAAATAAGAACAGCCGGAATTAAAAATTCCGGCTGTCTTTTTTTTGAGAAAATATCATTTATCAGCTTTTTATTTCTTTCGTTCCAGACGGTTCATACCAGGCCAAAATTCGGCTGGCGTCTTCTTTTTCCATATGTTGAGTGGTTGCGGTAGCTCCCATCATTCCCGATTTGATGGTCGAATTGATGGAAGCAATCCCTTTGCGTCGCTGAAAATAACT
The DNA here is from genome assembly GCF_001687565.2 of Planococcus antarcticus DSM 14505. NCBI lineage: Bacteria > Bacillati > Bacillota > Bacilli > Caryophanales > Caryophanaceae > Planococcus > Planococcus antarcticus. The sequence goes on along the minus strand of NZ_CP016534.2, from coordinate 549,179 downwards.
TTGTGTTACTTGAACAACCTGTACCCGCTTCTTCAACATGAAAAAGCGGTGCTTGCTAAGTCCTCTGAATTGCATTGTCAGTTGTTTTTCATCCAGTGCATAGCCTACAGTCCGATGTTGCCAAACTCCAATGGCTACAACAATTGGCACAAGGATTAGTCCCAGCAAGCCGTACGGATAGAAAAAGTAACCTGCTGCGGCCAAAAAAGGCGACAGCCAAAGCAGATCCAGACGATAGAAAAAGTGGACGCTGCGTTTCGGCGCCTTCACCAATTCCGGTGTCCATTCCAGCTCCGGAAACAATTCAACCAGAATGGGGATCATTCGGTCTTTTTTCACCAACGGAAACAAGCGGATTTTTTCATCTTTATCGCCGATCGATCCTCCCGCACTTTCAACCAGGACCGTTGCGTATCCAAAAAATTCACGCAGCGGATTTTGACTCACTTTGATTCCTTGGACGCGTTTCAATGGTACTGAAACTTTTTTCTTTTCCAACAATCCTCTAGTGATATAGATATGATCCTCGTCACGTTGAATGGTGAATTGGTAATTCGCCACGACGGTCATAATAACCGAAATGACCCATGCAACCAACAGCACTAAAAAGATTGTCAACACCACAATCAATGCCCCAAAACGCAGAAACAGCATGACTTCCTCGTAAATGGCATTGTACGGAATCAGTTCAGAAAACTGTGATAGGAAAAGCGCAACTGCCGAAATCACCACGCCGATTCCTCCGGAGGTCGTTGCGAGAATCAATAATTCCTTGATGGACATGCGATAAAGTACTTTCACCTCTTTTTTAGCCGGCGTTTCTACATATTCTACTGGTCCCATCGCTGCAGTAGCTTCTTTCAGATGATATTTAGCGTTTTCCATTTCATTTTCGATACGATCCGCGTCTTCCCTTGATATTGCTGTTAGTTCAGCTTCCGCCTCCCCCACTTTGCCGGAACCCCCTGTTTCCACCTTCACCTTCACCAAGCCAAGCGGCCGATGGAAAATGCCTTCTGTGTAATTTAAGCTTTGGATGCGGTCAAAAGGAATATACCTCTTTTTCTTTACAAAAAGCCCATATTCAATACGCAATTCCCCGTCTTCGAACCAATAAACAAAGCGTTTCCACTTAATGATTCCAGCAATTAGTAAAAAAACAAGAATGACACTGCCCACCATGATAGGAATTAACCCCTGCCACCCTTGATTGAACATCGAACCGACGCCACCGTCTCTGAATATATTGACCCCAAAAATGATAATGAACGGTAGAATCAGTTCCTTTAAACCCTTAATGAAATTTAAAAATGCCGAAATGGGATGCAATTTATAACGTTCTTCATACATCATCTTCCGCCACCCTTGCCAACACTGAAATCCTTGCTCTCAGCTCATCTGCTTCTGCGGTTACTAATGCTGGAATCGTATGAGTGGTTGCAGCTGTCGAAATCGAAATTTCTGCTAAGTCGTATTTCCGCAAAATCGGTCCCTGTTCGGTATCCACATGCTGTACCCGCACCATCGGCACCAATGTCCGGGTAACGATAAATAAGCCATGCTGCAATTCAATTTCCTGCTCACGCACCTCGTAACGCCAGCGTTGCCAGCGGATTTTCGGGAACCAGTAAATCAGCAGGAAACCAAACAGCAAAGTGACTGCTCCGTAAACAGCATACAGCCATTGTGGCCAATCAAAGATATACGTTAGAACACCTGCTCCAATAGCAACCAGCGCAATAACTGCAGTTTCCATGCTGCCGTATACACGCCACACCGTTAAGCCTTTTCGTGAAATTTGATTTTTTGGTTGGTTGTCCATTTTCTTCTCTCCAATCGCGCGCCTATTTATTATACGATTTATTCACAACAACGTTTCATTTCATTGTAACTGATATTCGGACAGCAAAAAAGGACGTATACAAAACAGTTTCCTGTTTTGTATACGTCCTTCGAGTTAATCGGTATTAAGATTCGCTACGGCGAGTCGTACGTCCTGGACGTCCGCCACCAGTTCCGCTTCCGCCTTCACGACGGCGGCTTGCGCCTGAGCTAGCTCCGCGGCTTGAAGATGGACGAGATGAGCTTGAAGAGCGATTGCCTTTATAGCCCCCGCCTCCGCCACTGCGTCCGCTTCCGCCTTTACCTTTATATCCGCCGCCTCCGCGTGATGGCAAAGGACGTTCTTCGGAAATAGAGACTGGAACATCTTCCGGTTCTTTAGTCATTGTTTTAAGAGCTGCTGCAATCAAGTCAACCGCATCATGCTTTTCAAGCATTTGCGTCGCGAATTCGCGGTAATCGCCAAGATTGTTTTTCTCTGTCATTTCAAACAATTGCTCCATCGCAACGCGTTTTTGGCCAAGTACAGCTTCGTTAGCAGTTGGAGGAACTAGTGCTTCCATTTTTTTCTTCGTAGTGCGTTCAACAATGCCCAAGTAGCCCATTTCACGTGGTGTTACAAACGTGACTGCGACTCCTTTTTTACCTGCACGACCCGTACGGCCGATACGGTGAACATAGCTTTCCGGATCTTGTGGAATATCAAAGTTGTATACGTGTGATACGCCTGAGATATCAAGTCCACGAGCTGCTACATCTGTTGCTACCAAGATATCGATTTTGCCTGCTTTAAATTGCTTCAAAACTGACATACGTTTTGCTTGGCTCAAGTCGCCGTGAATTCCTTCAGCAAGATAGCCACGGATATTCAAAGCTTTCGCTAATTCGTCAACACGGCGTTTTGTACGTCCGAAAACGATCGCAAGCTCCGGCTGTTGAACATTCAAAAGACGTGAAAGGAAATCAAATTTCTCGCGCTCTACAGACTTCACGTAGAACTGCTCAATGTTTTCAACAGTCATTTCTTTTGATTTGATTTTAACGATTTCAGGAGTTTTCATGAATTTCTCTGCAATGCGACGGATTGCATCCGGCATAGTTGCTGAGAATAACAATGTCTGACGAGTATCAGGAACACTTGCCATAATTGTTTGAATGTCTTCGATAAAGCCCATGTTCAACATTTCGTCTGCTTCATCGAGGATTAATGTGTTTACATTATCCAATTTAAGCGTGCGACGGTTGATATGGTCTAATAGACGTCCTGGAGTACCAACGATAATTTGCGGACGGTTTTTAAGTGCACGGATTTGTCGGCTAATTTCTTGGCCGCCGTATACTGAAAGAATACGTACGTTTTTATCTTGTCCCAATCTGTAAAGTTCTTCAGAAACCTGGATTGCCAATTCGCGTGTTGGTGCGATGATCAATCCTTGAACATTACCGTCTTTAGTGTCGATTTTTTCAATTAAAGGAATCCCGAAAGCAGTTGTTTTACCAGTACCTGTTTGCGCTTGTCCAATAATGTCCTTACCTTCCATTCCAAGACGGATTGTTCCCTCTTGAATTGGTGTTGCTTCTTCAAACCCCATGCGTTTTACGGACTTTAAAGTTGTTTCGCTAATATTTAACTCTGAAAATTTTACCAAATTTTTTCAATCTCCTTTTGTCTTCATCTGATTTACAAATGGTGTACATTTTAGATGAATTCGTGACAAGGGCGAGCCTTTATGAGGAAGTTTCACGTCGAAAATCATACTCTGTAGTTTTAAGTCAGAGGGGATGTGTGAACAGGAAAAGCTCGGGCTTTGCCGAGCGGTCTGATCGACGGGTGTTTGATGCCCTATCTATAGAACAAACCGTTTTGCTCAAAAAAATACTCTTCACGGGGAAGAGTTTCTCAAAAATGTATCCATTGCTTTCAAAAGAATAACATGTATTTTTTCCATTTGCAATCAATACGCAAAGGTTCCAATAATCAGTTTACTCTGCGACTTTATTCATAAATTCAAAAACTTCGTTAAACCAACTGTCGCAATCGTCGCTGTAACAGATTAAATGCTTGCCGGTTTCTGAATAAATTTTATACTTTTCATCTGAACCAACGTGGTCATAGATGAAGTCCGCTGCAGAAGCCGGGACCACACTGTCCTTGCCGCCTTGAACAATGCAAACCGGGACTTTAATCTTGTCATAATAAGGTTCCACCATTTTTACGATTCGCAGAAATTCAACGGCTGAACTGACAGGCGTATTCATCAGTTTGTATTCGTAAAGATGAAAAGATGCATTTTCCGCCATTTTTCCAGATAACACATCCCGCATTGCCTCCTGCACTTCCTCAAAAATCTGTGCAGGACTGATGTATTTAGCAGCGGCGCTCAACAAAACCAAGCGATCGACCTTGTAGCGCATCGCCAAGTACATCGCGATCAAGCCGCCCATCGAAAAACCAACAATGATGATGCGATCCGCTGATTTCTTCAATTTTTTCAGTGCCAGTTCCGCTTCCATCATCCAGCTTTCAGCTGAAATGCTCTTTAAAGCCAATTTTTCACCGTGTCCGGGGAGTGTCGGTATTTCCACAATCCAGTCGGTCTGCTCGATTAGAAAATCAGCAAATGGTTCGACTTCAAAAGGGCCTCCTGTAAAGCCATGTATACAAAGGACGCCAGTTTTCAAATCCTTCTCCTCTTTTCAACGCTTGAAAGCCTACACTGCTTCGAGTCATAGGCTGTATCAGTCGCTTGCGCTTTTCTTATTATCCAGATTTCAGGATTTAGCAAAGGGTTCAATAATGTTTTCCAGAGCCATGCCCCGGGAGCCTTTCACCAAAATCACCGAGTTTTCATTTGTGTATTTTTTCAATACAGTGATAATCGGTTCATAATCCGTTTCGCTCCACAACAACTTGCCATTGTAGCTGGTTTGCAACTTGTCGTACAGCCATTTCATACGTGGACCGTAAAGACAAACACCCATCAGATTTTCGGAAATGTATTTGCTCAGTGCTTCATGATACGATTGCTCATCGTCTCCAAGTTCTAACATATCACCAAGAACAACCCACTTCTTTTCCTTCATCGTTGTTTCGCGAATAAAATTCAAAGCCGCATTCATTGATGAAGGAGCAGCGTTATACGCATCGTTGATGAAAATGGCCCCGTTATCTGCTTGAATCATCTGCATGCGCATATCGGTCAATGCGGCATCTTTTAGGGATTTCCGGATTTGCTCCTCAGACAAGCCTGATTCAAGAGCGATCAAAATGGCTGCTAAGGTGTTTTTCACCTGATGCTCACCCAATACTGGAATTGTGAACGCAGCGTCAATAATTCCGCTGACCATGAAGCTGCTGCCATTTTCAGTGGCTTTGATGTCTGTGACCGTCAATTCGTTATTGTCGTCGAACCCAAAAGAGACACCTTGTGGAAAGTTTTCCATGAATGGCTGCAATAGCGGCTCATCCCCGTCATAGAAAAGTTTGCCATGCGGCTGCAGGCCAGCGGTGATTTCAAATTTTGCTTCTGCGATCGCCTTACGCGATCCAAGATCCTGCAGATGCGCTTCTCCAATATTAGTGATGATGGCGTAATCAGGGCGCGCCAGTTCAGAAAGAAATTCAATCTGCCCTTTGCCACTCATGCCCATTTCGAGGACAGCGACTTTGGTATCCTCATCTAAAGACAAGATCGTCAAAGGCAGTCCCAACTCATTATTGAAATTACCCGGTGTTTTTTGCACTTTGAAATAAGGCTTCAAAACGCTTGCCACCAAATCTTTCGTCGAAGTTTTGCCGTTGGAACCTGTGATTCCAATGACAATTGCCGACAGTTCATCGCGGTAAGCGCGGGCCATCTCCTGCAATGCCACTTCGCAGTCATCCACGAACAGCAGAGGCAAATCTTCTGGAGCACCCGGCTCGTCGCGCTGCCATAAAGAAGCAGTTGCGCCTAATTCGATGGCTGAACGGACATACTTGTGCCCATTCACTTTTTCGCCACGGAAAGGAATGAACAAATCGCCTGGCTCAAGCGTTCTCGTGTTGATCGAGACCCCCGTAATGTCAAAGCCTTTTAAGTTAGTTTTGATATTCAGCCACTTGGCTACTTGCTCAATCTTTTTTTTCATTTGGCTTCTCCACTCAATCTATTTTAACTTGAAGTAATTGTTTTTCTTCGTGCCGTTCAATCGCTAAAGCGATAAGACGTTCGATTAGTTCCGGATACGGCAGCCCTGTATGCTCCCAAAGCAGTGGGAACATACTATATGGCGTGAAGCCCGGCAAGGTATTGACTTCATTAATCAGGATGTCATTGGCCTCAGTGACAAAAAAGTCTGCACGCACAAGCCCAGAGCAATCCAGGATTTTAAAGGCTTTTTTGGCGTCTACTTCAAGTTTTTCATAAACTGATTCAGCCAATTCAGCAGGGATAATCATCGCTGTATTGCCATCCTTATATTTTGCTTGATAATCATAAAACGCTTTTAAAGGTTTGATTTCTCCTGCGACTGAACAGGCAGGCTCGTCATTCCCAAGAACACCCACTTCGATTTCACGGGCGACTACTCCCTGTTCAACGACGATTTTGCGGTCGAATTTCAAGGCTTCTTTTATAGCAGCAACCAATTCTTCGCGATTATCCACTTTGCTGATGCCGACACTTGAGCCTAAATTAGCAGGCTTTACGAAAACCGGCCAAGCGAGCTCGGTTTCTATCTTATCCAACCAGAAGTCCTGATTTTTGTCCCACTCTCTTCTTATAAAATACACATATGGCGTTTGTTTTAAACCTGCCTGTTCGAACAATTGCTTCATCACCACTTTGTCCATTCCTGCTGAAGATGCTAATACACCATTTCCGACATATGGAATATTCATGACTTCTAGAAGACCTTGGACCGTTCCATCTTCTCCATTTGGTCCGTGCAGTAAAGGAATGATGACATCTAGCATCTCGCTGCTTTGTGACGGGAGGAAACCAGAAATATCATTCGGTTTTGAAGATTCTCCAGACAATTGAAGCTGTTCAATCGTTTTTGCGATTTCTTCAAGGCGATTGCCTTTTTTCCACTCGCCATCTTGTGTGATATAGATTGGATAAACTTCATATGCATCAAAATCAATTGCTTTTGTAACTGCCAAAGCTGTCGACAGCGAAACTTCATGCTCTGCCGATTTCCCTCCATATAATAAACCAATTCGTTTTTTCATCCAAGAAACCTCATTTCGTTTTCCATATTGCTTAGTTTATCATGAACCTTCAGTGACGAATATTTTTTTCCTGTCAGCCGCCAAAAATTTTCAGGCCGACTACTCCGGCAATGATGCAAGACAGAAAGAATAACTTCGCCGGCTGCCGGCTTTCATTGAAAAACAACATGCCAACCAAAACACTGCCAGCCGCGCCGATTCCGGTCCACACTGCATACCCTGTCCCCAGCTCAATAGTCGTTAAAGCTAATGACAATAGATAAAAGCTGAGCGCACCGGACACAATGGTCAAAGCTGTATATCGTTTCACTTTAAAACCATTCGATAGTTTCATTGTCGTAACAAAAACCACTTCAAATAATCCAGCGACAATCAAAATCAGCCAATCTATCATGACTCCACCCTCTTGCTAGTCGTTTCTTTTCCGTCCAGCACTTTTAGCCCGATAATGCCGAACAGCAGCAAACTTAAAAAGAATAGTTTTTCCAAACTGGCATTTTCGTTAAATACCAAAACTCCCAGAATGGCCGTTCCTACAGCACCGATGCCGGTAAAAACTGCATAGGCTGTACCGATCGGGATTGTCTTCATCGCGATGGCAAACAGCCAAAAGCTGATAACGATAAAAATTAATGTTATGAGAGAAGGAACTAAATTTGTAAAGCCATCAGCAAGCTTCAAGCCAATCGCCCAGACAATTTCCGTAACCCCCGCAATCAAAAGATAAATCCAAGCCACATAATTTCCTTCTTTCATTTTCAGACATGCTTCACTGTCTTACCGCAACTGAAAGTGAGCCCGAAAAAAATGATACCTGTTTCCAGGTATCATTTCCATATTTTTTGTTTTCTGTCATAGATGATCTTGCGTGAAATCCCCTGTTTTGTGTATTCTTCAATATCGGACCAGAACTCGTCCAGAAAGGAAATTTCCTCTACTGGGCGAATATGCAATTCGATGGTGTTTTTAGTTTTTTCGGGGTCTGCCAATGAGATGAGCACGCCTTCACGGTAATTCTTTTTTAAGGATTGCAGAATTTCAGCTGGCAATTCCGGAATCAGATCCTTGGCTTTTCGGCGCCAGAAATTCTGTCCATTCTCTTCCCGGCGAATTAAATACGTAAAGTAATTTCCAACAAGCTCATTCAGGCGTTCTAATCTGCGGAAGTAAATTTTTGTGGTTTCTTCTTCTTCGCTGGATAAATACACAAATTCATTTTGAAGAGTTGAATAGAACGGTGTCTTAACCGGCTCTTTTTTGTGTCCAATATACAATAGTTCAGCTTGCTCCTGAGGTGTCAGAGAATTTAACTGCTTTTCACTTTTAAAATCAATCCAGCAAAATTCGCTTTTTTTGTTTGCCCGCGCTTTCCGCAACTGTCCAAACTCTTCCTGTGTAGCGAATTCCATGTGAGTGTGCATGTTAAAAGACGCATCTTCATATGGGTGTTTTAACAGCAGCAGGTTTTTAGGCAATTTCATGGCATCCAAAAAATGGGCAAAGGTAAGTCCGCTGAATAAGGCAAACTGATCAGATTCGTTTAGATAAATGTACAAATGCTGTATGTACGCATCCGTGTTCAACGGTTTTTTTACCATATCCCCCACTCCATTCCATTCCATTTACTATTATACGACCAAAAGAGTTAAATATGAAACATACCTGCTCCGAATGCGTCATTACTTTTGTCATGCGCATATTACAGATATATACGTTATAATAGTTTTCGACTCATAATAATAAAAAGTACAGGTGAAATTACATGCAAACTAACAAAAGCTTTACCGACCGAATCGATTGGTCGCTGGCTTTCATCTTATTTCTGTTCTTTATCGTCAGTCTGGTGGCTATTTCTTCTGCACAGACTTCCGGTCAGTATTTAACGAATTTCGTTCCAAGGCAAGCTGTGTTTTACATCATTTCTATCGCAATGATCGGAGTTTTGATGTATTTTGACCCTGAGCAATATAAAAAGATGGCTTATTATTTATACGGTTTCGGTGTCTTCCTGCTCGTCCTGTTAATGATTTCGCCAGACGGTGTAGGGCAGATTGCTGAACCGGTCAACGGCGCAAAAGCCTGGTTCCATACGCCGTTTGTTAATATTCAGCCGGCTGAATTCATGAAAACCTTCTATATATTAGCACTCGCAAAAATGATTTCTTCCCATCATGAACAAAACCTGTTGAAAACCATTAAATCTGATTTTTATTTACTGGGAAAAATCGCCCTTTGTCTGGTCATTCCACTAGGCTTTATCCTTCTGCAGCCGGATCTTGGGACTGCTCTCGTGTTTATCGCTATCACTTTGGCTATAGTAGTGGTTTCAGGAATTTCCTGGAAAATCATCGTGCCGAGCTTTGGCGGAGTTGCCGTCGTTGGTGCCTTGTTGCTGTGGATGACTATCAATGCGCAGAACTTCCTGTCTAACGCCTTTGGTTTGAAGCCCTATATGTTTGAACGTATTTATACGTGGCTCGATCCCTATTCCTATGCAGAATCCGGGGGATACAACCTGATTGCCGCAATGAATGCCATCGGATCGGGAGAAGTCTTTGGAAAAGGTTACCAGGGACGACAAGTTTATGTACCGGAAAACCATACAGATTTTATCTTCACGGTTATTTCAGAAGACTTCGGGTTTATCGGAGCTAGCGCCGTCATCATCTTATTCTTCATGTTGATTTATCACTTGACGAAAATCACATTGCAGTTCAAGGACACATTCAGCACGTATGTATGCGCAGGGATTATCGCCATGATTACCTTTCACGTATTCCAGAATATTGGCATGACAATTCAACTTTTACCCATCACCGGCATTCCGCTTCCTTTTATCAGCTATGGAGGCAGTTCGCTGATCGGCAACATGCTGGCACTCGGAATTGTCTTCAGCATGAAATTCCATCATAAAAATTATATGTTCGATAAAAACAAACAATAAAAACTCCGACGTCCTACGTCGGAGTTTTTATTGTTGAGAATGCGCTTGAATTGGTTGAGGCAAGGCAATCGCTTTAATTAATTCAACGCGGGATTTTGTGATTTTTGCTTGGATTCCAAGTTTCGATAAGTTTGAAACAATAGTGCGAACATCTACGTTTTTCGCCATCCATATCACCTCTTTGTATTTTTCGTTACTTATTAGAGACGTATTTGAACTTGCCTTGTTTCGAGGACAAGTTATAAATTGTTGACTTTTCTGTGTCTATGTTTATAATACCATCATTTCATGATTTTAAACTTATCATTTTGATGACAATTATGAATATGGTGTAAATCGATTGATTTGCATACCCCTAAGAGGTATGCTACAATCAGAAATAAGGATAGGAGGATCTTCAGATGAGCGAATTGATTGAAGAAACCTTTGCACTGGACAACTCTTGCCGAAAAAGCCACCACCCCCTTTCCGTCAAACGGGATTTGTCCAATCGGTTGAACCGGGTGGAAGGACAGATACGCGGTATTAAAGGCATGGTGGAAAAAGATGTTTATTGCGATGATATCATCACGCAGCTTGCCGCCACACAGTCGGCATTAAACAGTGTCACCAAAGTTTTGCTAGAAGGCCATTTGAAGGGCTGCGTCAAAGATCGCCTGGAAAATGGCGAAGAAGAAGTATTAGATGAATTACTTATCACCATCCAAAAAATGATGCGTAAATAAAAGGAGGAATTTTTCATGAAAGAACAAATCAACCTACAGGTTAGCGGCATGACATGCCAGCATTGCGTGAGTTCAGTAAAAGACAGCGTCATGGCTTTACCAGGAGTCGACAAAGTGGAGGTCTCTCTGGAAAACGGTTCTGTTGACATCGCTTACGATACTTCGGCAGTAGAAGTCAGTCAAATTGCAGAAGCAATCGAAGATCAAGGATACGATGTTGCCACTTTAAGTGAATAGTGAATAGCTGCGGAAACGCAGTTATTTTTTTCAAAATAATATACCCCTAATAGGTATACAATCTCAAAAAAGGCGGGATTACTATGAGCACCAAACAAACTGAATTGGCGATTACCGGCATGACTTGTGCTGCATGCGCCAATCGCGTTGAAAAAGGACTTCAAAAATTGCCAGGCGTTTCGGAAGCTAGCGTTAATTTCGCCACTGAGAAAGCTTCCGTGATTTTTGATGACCAGCAGGCTTCCATGACTGATGTACAAAAAAAAGTAGAACAATTAGGATATGGTATCCAGCAGGAAGAAGTCGATTTTTCCATACAGGGCATGACTTGCGCCAATTGTTCGGCACGTATTGAAAAAGTTTTGAATAAAATGGAAGGCGTTCAACTGGCCAATATCAATTTGGCAATGGAAACCGGCCATGTATCGTATAGTCCTAACACTGTCACTCCTGAGGATTTTGTCAAACGGATTCAGTCATTAGGCTATGATGCTGTGCTCAACCAGGAAACCGAAGAAGCAACAGATCACAAGAAACAAGAAATTAAAAAGAAAACACGCCTGTTCTGGATTTCTGCTGCACTTTCCTTTCCATTGCTGTGGACCATGTTCAGCCACTTTTCCTTTACGTCCTGGATGTATGTACCTGACATCTTGATGAATCCACTTGTCCAATGGGCATTGGCAACACCCGTCCAATTTTGGATTGGCGCTTCTTTCTATAAAGGTGCATATTTCGCTTTGAAAAACAAATCTGCCAACATGGACGTTCTGGTCGCACTCGGGACATCAGCCGCTTATTTCTATAGTGTTTATCTGGTTCTGGCTAATTGGAGTATGAACCACAATATGGGGCTGTATTTTGAAACCAGTGCCGTTTTGATCACACTGATTATTTTAGGAAAAGTTTTTGAAGCAAGAGCTAAAGGCCGTTCTTCTGATGCCATCAAAAAGCTGATGAAGCTGCAGCCCCAACATGCATTGGTTGAACGCCGAGGTGAATTCATCAGCCTACCAATTTCTGAGGTTAACACCGGAGATATCCTGCTGATTAAACCAGGAGCATCCATCCCGGTCGATGCCGCTGTCCTTTCCGGCAACTCGGCCGTTGATGAATCCATGCTGACTGGTGAAAGTTTGCCGGTCGATAAAGAAACGGGTGACGCGGTATTCGCTGCAACCGTCAATTCTAACGGCTCGCTCCGTGTACGCGCCGATAAAATCGGCAAAGATACGGTTCTATCGAATATCATCCGCGTTGTCGAACAGGCGCAAGGCTCCAAAGCGCCGATTCAACGTCTCGCTGACAAAATCTCCAGCATCTTTGTTCCGATTGTCGTGGGCATTGCCATTGTTACGTTTGTCGTCTGGTATTTCCTGGTTGCACCCGGTAACTTTGCGGCTGCACTTGAAAGTACCATCGCGGTTCTGGTCATTGCCTGCCCTTGTGCACTCGGCTTGGCTACACCGACATCGATTATGGCTGGCTCCGGGCGGGCTGCCGAGCAAGGTGTTCTGTTCAAAACAGCAGAATCCTTGGAGAATACTAAACACGTCGACACTATTGTGCTGGATAAAACAGGCACCATCACCAACGGGCGCCCTGTCGTAACGGACTTTATTCCAGCGGACCATTTTGAATTATCGGAATTGAAGAATTTAGCAGCCAGTGCGGAAAGTCAATCTGAGCACCCAGTGGCACAGGCCATCTCCGAGTTTGGCGAATCAAACCTAAGCGTCAGGTCTTTTGAAGCGGTGCCAGGTCACGGCATCCGGGCTACAGTAGCCGACCGGAAAGTAGTCATGGGAAATCGCCGCTTGATGGAGGGGCTCACAATTGACGAAGCTCAGGCTGAGGCTTTTGAACGTGACGGCAAAACTGTCATGTTCATCGCAGTGGATGGCCAATACAGTGGACTCGTTGCTGTTGCCGATACCATTAAAGAAACGGCCAAACAAGCAATTCAAGAAATGAAGAATATGGGATTACATGTCGTCATGTTAACAGGAGACCAGGAACGGACAGCATTGGCAATTGCCAAACAAGTTGGAATCGATGAAGTTTTTGCAGGCGTCCTTCCGGCTGAAAAAGCGGATGTTGTCCTCAAGCTTCAAGGGCAGGGCCGCCGCGTCGCGATGGCAGGAGATGGGTTGAACGACGCACCCGCACTCGCCAGCGCGGATGTGGGCATGGCAATGGGCACTGGAACGGCCATCGCCATGGAAGCCGCTGACATCACCTTAATGCAAGGCGACTTGATGCGGGTTGTTGATGCTATCCAACTGAGCCGGCTGACTGTTCGTAACATCAAGCAGAACCTATTCTGGGCACTTGCTTATAACTCAATCGGCATTCCTATTGCCGCAGCAGGCTTTCTTGCTCCTTGGCTTGCCGGTGCAGCTATGGCGTTCAGCTCCGTATCAGTTGTCATGAACGCATTGCGTCTCCAACGTGTAAAATTAAACAAATAATGATCCATTTGCTGAGAGGTCCAAAAATGGGCCTCTTTTTTGCTGTCATTGTTCTTAAGATGAAACAAGGGTAAAATAAGGGCATATTCTTTTGAGAAAGCAGGAATTCATTATTATGAAAAAAACTATTTTACTGCTGATGTCCGTTCAATTTTTCGTTTACCTAGGATTCGGCATTATCATACCCATTTTACCCGAGGTCGTCGTTCAGCAAGGCTACTCGGAAATTCACGTCGGTGGACTAATCACTATCTATGCCTTGTCTTCTTTTTTCACCGCACCACTTTGGGGAAAGCTTTCCGACAGAACCGGACGCAAAAAGCTCATTCTTTTGGGTCTAGCCGGTTTTAGTTTGAGTTTCTTCTTATTTTCGCTATTTCTCGATAACCTGGTTCTGTTGTATCTTTCACGCATTGTTGGCGGCTTATTCTCCGGCGCACTTTATACTGCTGTGACAGGTTACGTAGCAGACATCACGACAAATGAAGATCGCAATAAATACATGGGTTTTCTGGGTATGTCAATCGGTCTTGGATTTATTTTCGGACCTGCAATCGGAGGTTTGCTCGGAGCGGTGTCGCTTTCTTTGCCGTTCACAGTGTCTGCAGTCCTGGTTTTACTGTTGATGGGTTATGCAAGCCTCGTCTTAAAAGAACCTGTTCGTAAAGGCGAAGCAACAAAGCGTGCAATTTTGCCAAAAGGCTCCAGCACACTTTGGCAATTCCGTATCCGTTACTTGTTTTTAATGTCCTTTATGGTAACCGTTCTACTGGCAGGATTAGAATCCACTTTCCAACTGTTTCAAATCGATCAAATTAGCATTACGCCGCTTCAGCTTGGCTACTTATTTATCGCTAGCGGACTAGTTGATGCTACGATTCAAGGCGGCGTCGTACGCCGAATAAAAAATGGTGCTGAAACAAAATGGATCATTGGTGCTCAATTTGTTACGGCTTTTGGTTTAGTACTTCTGCCCTTCACTAGCAGCCTAATCTTCGCAGGTGTTGCACTGAGCATCTTTACTGCCGGTAATGCTCTTTCACGTACCGCATTGGTGTCGCTAACTTCAAAAGAATCAGGCGGCAAATATGGCACGGCTGCTGGTTTGACTTATTCAATGGATAACCTCGGTCGTATCATTGGACCTTTAGCATTTACGTGGCTTCTAACGATGCAAGCTGGAAGTATTTATTATTTATCAGCTGCTTTAGCGATAGCCAGCATTTTGCTAATCATGTTGTTTAAGGCTTCTACCAAATCCTTGGCAACGACAAAAAAAGCCAGCGCTTCTGCGTAATTGGCAATTTCACTTAGTATGAGCATCGCTTCTAGCGGTGCTTTTTTCATGGTCGAATTTCTTCTAGCTACACAAACAAAATGATTAGCCACAATAAATGAAGCAGGAGAATGCCGGAATAAAGCAAGTTTACGAAAAAAAGCGCATACCGCCACATGCGGGATTGAATCTCAATGAATGGTGTAAAGAGAAAGCTGAAGAGACAGAAGGACAACAAGATTTTGATACCGAGGAGGGCTAAGGGAGACAACGATACTAATAATGGATTGGCTTCATTTATAACACCAAACGAAAGACCTATATAGGTCAATAAACCATCGAAAAAATTCAAAATAACTAAGCTCCAGACATATTTTCTTAACGGTGTACTTTGCTGATCAGTCCTCATGCTTCACACCCCATTTACTAGAAATACATGACCTTAGTAATGGGTTACCCTTAAATCTAAATTTTCAGACAATAAAAACAGGTATTTTTTCATATATTTTTTTGTACAACTAGTAATAAGAAGTGGATTCCATTAAAAACGAGAAAGCAACCGGATAATCCCTTCTCGTTTAATTATATAAGTTCACCATTTACGCCTGTTGAAGTGGCAGTGCAGCTTCTTTCATAACTGATCGGCGCATCAACTAACTAGTTAATGCAATCAAGCAAATACTACTTGCTTCCACAATGTATTGTGCAGGGAAAATATCATAAAGTAAGCTAAACAGTAAATACCCAAGTGCATAATTGCCATATAAAAGAAGCTTTAGAATGGCTGAAAAAACATGAACTTCAGGAATTTCTCCACCATCCATATGATTTGTCTTTGCATTATGAAAAAGATGCTTACATGGCACTGATTTACCAAGAACTTGGCGACAAAGAACTCACAGTAAAACACACGACTAATGCTAAAGATTTGATTGAACCTATACCTAATTTCCCTCATAAAGCATTTGTTCTAAAGGTGTACAAAAAATAACCGCATAGCAAAAGCCCATCAGTCTTAATGATGGGCTTTTGCTTTTGCATGGTAGCGCTGATAGATATCGTAAAACGCGAGAAAATGCTGCCAGTCTTTTTCGAACTCGGGTTGAATGCAAGAAACCTGGAACAGCTGACGCGTTTTCAAATAACCACTGGCAGAATGCAACTCAAATCCTGAAAGATGAGCATCTTCGACTAAAAACTGAATATCTTCTACTGCTTTAAACGTGCGGGACGTCGGGTAGCCAGCGGCCAAGTTTGGCCAGTCTTTCGTATCTTCTTGCAATTTTTTGACATGCTGGTTTAATGTTTCGTAACGTGCGGGATAAGCTCCTAATGCACAGCGCAAGCTTTCTAATAAACTTGCAGAAAACGTAAACGGAATGTCTGTCGCGTAAAGCCCAAGATCCAAATAACTTGGCAAACTGCCGTCTGGATCAATGGGATGGCTAGCAAAGACAATGGCAACACCACTTAATGTGCCAAGTGCTTTGCCACTCGTTGCTGTCGCAAGCCATATATCTTCTAGTGAAAACGGCACAGCACCAAAGCTACTAATGCAATCTAGACACAACTTGACGTCTTGTCTTTTGCAAATATCAGCTAATGCACGAAAGTCATTTAATTGACCTGTAGACGTTTCACCATGCGCCATCAAAACCCAGCCAAAGCCTCCTTGTTCCAGCTGTTCCGCTATTTTTTCTGTCCGAAAAGCTTGTCCCCATGATTCTTCTACTAGCTCAAACTCCAAGCTCCATCGCTGCGCTTGTTGGACTAATCGTTTGCCGAATTCCCCATTTACTAAAATCAGTCCTTTTGAATTTAGCCCCTTTATTTGTGCGAGCATTGCTTCGTTTGCTAACGTGCCACTTCCCGAAAGTAAATGAGGGGTCATTCCTGTCATTTCTTCGAGCATGCGGTCTACTTCTTGTCGAACTTCACGGAAAGCGGCCGACCTGTGAGAAATAGGTGCTTCTTGAAACGGAGCAGCGAGTTGGGCAGTTAACGCGACGGGACCAGGTAAAAACAAGCGACGTTTTGTTTGTAACCTCGCTGCGACAGAGTCATTGTACTGACGACGTGTCGTGACCATCGGAATAAAAACAGCTTCTCCTATCCCTACTGGTTCCGCAAACGCTCGAAACCCTAGTTGTCCGTAAAGTTTCAACTGACGGACTGTTCCAGAAATCACTGCAGAGTCAAACCCTTGTTCGAGGCAATAATCAGATAAGGCTCGTGCCAAAAGGAAAAAAACACGTCCATTGCGATGTTCTTTGCGTACAGCGAGCAAACGGATTTCACAAACCTTGCCGGCATCTGGTAGAAACTCTTCAATTGATCCGATCTTGAGGTCCAAAGAAAAAGGGCGTTCAGAGCGTAAAGCAATCATTCCGACCACTTCTATTCCAGATAGCACAATCAAATAAGTGTTTTGCGCATGATATAGATCGGTACGCATTCCACTACCATTTGCTTCATGTTGAGGAATCTCCTCTACAAAGGTCTCATAGTTTAAACGTGCGATTCCATCAAATTCCGACTCGGTTCGAGCGACTTTGCACCAATACATAATCTTCCGCCTCCTTTTAGCTCCTGAACGCATCTTCTACTTGATAAAGACTCAAATCGATATCAACGGTTTCCCCGAGTGCCAACTTCGCAAGTTGGCCACCGAGATATGGGCCAGCAGTCAGACCCGAAGCGCCAAGTCCATTCGCTGCAAAAAAGCTTGGGTAGCCAGGAACTTGACCGATAAACGGCAACGCACTTGTGGTAGCAGGACGAAATCCAGTGGCAGCGCCGGCCATTTCCGTTTGGCCAAGTCCAGGCGCTGCTTGTAATGTTTTATCCAGAATGTGGTGAATACCGCCCGCCGTTAATTTGTCATCAAAGCCTACACCATTTTCATGGGTAGCTCCAGCAACAATTCTGCCGCTCGCAAAAGGCACAATGTATTGACCGTAAGGAACCATGGCAACTGGCCAATCGCCTGTAGTCGGGTCATCTGCTTGCAACTGAAGGATTTGAGCTTTTTGCGGCACAATGTCTAAATCCAATCCCAATGGCTTGAACAGCTCCGCTGCCCAAGCACCTCCTGTCGAGACGACTCGGTCGGCCAATAAATGCTGGCCGTTCATGTTAACTCCAACAACACACGAACTCTCAATCAATAGTTCAGCATCACCTGTCAGACGTTTCGCTCCCAGTTTGACGGCCGCAGAAATTAAGGCATCGCGAATGGCTTGGCCATCGACGCGAGCAGCTCCACTGACCCACAAAGATCCATATTCTTCCGTTGCAAATGGAAAAAGCAGTCTCGTTTCATCTGGCGATAATCTCTTGATGTCGCCCATTTCGGGTGCATCCAACCGTCGTTCGCGAGCCTTTTGCTCCATTTTGTCGAGCTTGCTGTCTTCGTGGATACTAACAATGCCAACTTGTTTGTAGCCCGTATCCTTCTCACCTAAAGCTTCAAGCTCACCAATCAATTCCGGATAATACTTGGCACCATTTTTCGCCAAACCGTACCAGGCTTTATTTCTGCGTTGTGAAATCCATGGGCAAACGATTCCAGCTGCAGCTCCCGTTGCCTGCCCTTTATCTCCCCGGTCTATTAATGACACCGATGCTCCTGCCTTCGCCGCATGATACGCCGTAGAGGCTCCCAAAATTCCTGACCCGATAATAATCAATGATTTCATTTAAACACCCAGTTTCACAAAGTCTTGTGTCTCTATTCTAATCCAGTCAGCTATGAGACTCAAATCCATCTCACGAATTTGTCAGCTAGGCGGATTCGAATTTAGATTTTGGGGTAAAGTTACAATAGGAAGTCAGCGGAAGTTTACTAGAGGAGGAATTATTCTTATGGAAAGAAGTTCAGCAACCGAAAGCATTTTGCCCATGACATCTATTCGTAGCGGCTCAGGAACCGAAATTGCTCCAGATGTTTATTGCTATACGGTCCAGGTGGCAAATGTTTTTCTTATTGGCAATCCCAACATCAGCAACGAATGGGTGTTGATTGATGCAGGCATGCCACATTCCGCAGAAAAAATACTGAAAGTGGCTGAAAATCGTTTTGGACCCGATCATCAATTAAAGGCCATCATTTTGACGCATGGCCATTTCGATCATGTTGGCGGACTAATCGATATTTTGGAGCAATATAAAGTTCCAGTCTATGCGCATCCGCTTGAATTCTCCTATTTGACAGGCATAACCGATTATCCGCAGCCCGATCATTCCGTCGAAGGCGGCATGGTGGCCAAAATATCGAAAATTTTCCCTATCAAAGCTATCGACATTTCTGCGCATATTCATGAATTGCCATCAGACAGCAGCGTACCAGAAATGCCGGACTGGAAATGGATTCATACGCCTGGCCACTCAGAAGGCCATATCTCATTGTTTCGGGAACAGGGACGCGTACTCATCGCAGGAGATGCTTTTGTGACAGTGAAACAGGACTCGCTTTATAAAGTTTTACGCCAGAAAAAAGAAATTCACGGTCCCCCGGTCTATTTGACGACCAATTGGCGCGCAGCCTGGGAGTCGGTCTGCAAGCTGGCAGATTTGCAGCCTTCCATTGCTGCAACTGGACATGGCAAACCAATGGCGGGTGCAGTTCTCGCAAAAGGATTAGTCGATCTCGCTGAGAATTTCCAACAAACTGCTGTACCCGCTTATGGCAAATACGTCCATACAAAATAAGCTCAGCAATCAGCAGAAACAGTGGGTACTAGTCCCACTGTTTCTGCTTTTTATGCAATTTTTAAAAAATTAGAAAGACAAATGTTTAGTTTTTTAAAGAGATGGGTAAATAAGAAAAGTAGTCTCTGCTCTAACGGGGATGAAAGCAAGACCAAAAAGGAGTTGAGCTTTGATGAGTAAGAAAGCATTATTTATTTCGGATCATGGTGATCCTTTAGCGAAACTCGGTGGCAAACAAGCGGGTGGCCAAAATAATTATGTAAAACAATTAGCGCTTGCATTAGAAAATAAAGGTTGGCAAGTTGATGTCGCCACTCATTGGTGCGATTCTTCAGCTCCTCAAATAGAAACTTTCGGAACCGCATGTCGTGTAGTCAGACTGGAAGCCGGCCATAGAGGTTTTGTTTCAAAAGATGAAATGTACTCCATGCTCCCTGCCTTTTACGAAGAGTTAAAAAGCGCAGTCAGTCTTGAATCCTATGACATTGTCCATACCCACTACTGGCTATCGGGCTTAATCGGCAAAAAACTAAAAAAAGACTTTGGACTGCCCTACGTACACACAGCACATTCACTCGCATGGGCAAAAGAACAAGCGACAGGAGTACACGATCAACGTCGAATCAATGCAGAAGGAGCGATTTTGAGAAATGCTGATCAAGTATTGGCTACCACTAATAATGAAAAGCAATTGATCAAAACTTTTGTTGATTCTCCTTCTCCCATCAAAGTTATCCCCATCGGAGTAGACCAGGCATTCAAAGTGCGTGGCAACCGAACACATTTGCGAAGAAAATTCGGCTACAGCAACCCTCTCTTTGTTTTTGCTGGAAGATTGGAAGTAACCAAGGGTATTTTCACTTTACTCAAAGCTTTTCAATTGCTGGCAGAAAAAACTGGCCCTTCCAACACCCCACATTTAGTCATTGCAGGCGGCGATGCGGAATCCATCGATTTGGAAACCAAATTACCTAAAGACGAAAAGTTACTGGAGGCCATCAAAGGGATCGAGAACCGAGTTGAATTTTTGGGGCCGCAGTCTCAAGATGAGCTAGCCTTATTATTTAATTCAGCTACAGCAACGATTGTGCCTAGCTTCTATGAATCATTTGGTATGGTTGCTGCAGAAGCTCAGGCTTGTGGCAGTCCAATTATTGCGTCAGATGTTGGCGGACTGAAAAATGTTGTTCAAGACGGAATTACGGGGCTACTCGTTGAGACGAAAAATGAGATCGACTTGGCAATCGCCATGGAAGTGTTGTCAGCGAACTCGCTATTAACTGAACGATTAAGCCGCCAAGCCGTACAAATTGCTCGTAAAGACTTTGACTGGGATTCAATTTCCGCTCGAATAAATTCATTGTATGAGGTGATCATTGGTGCACGGAGCAACGCATTTGTTAGCAACAGATTTAGACGGGACACTAGTCGGTGATAAGTTTAGTTTAATGGCGCTGTTGGATTTCTATGGCACCCGAACTTACAAGGTGTCGCTAATCTATATTACCGGCCGTCATTATCAATCTGCTTTATCACTTATAGCAAAAGAAAATCTGCCGGTTCCCCAAGTGCTAATCACAGACGTGGGAACCGGCATTTACACCGGCGATTCTTTGCAACAAGAAATGGCATGGACTGAACAACTAGAACAAGCTTGGATGCCTGACAAGATAGACTCTGTTGCTAGCCAGATTTCAGGATTGGTTTCTCAGAATCTGCCGATTGCTAATCGTTGTTCCTATTTCGCCTCTGATTCTGCTATTGTAGAAGTGTTTCGTGCAGAGCTGGATAAAGCGGGCATTCCACACAAGTTGATTTACAGCGGTGGACGTGATGTTGATATTCTCCCGATTGGAAGCGGCAAAGGACAAGCTCTTCAATATATCTTAGATAAGTACAACCTATCGGAAGCAAAGTTGCTGGTTGCCGGCGATTCCGGAAATGATGTAGAGATGCTCACTATGGGCTTCCCTTCTGTCATTGTTGGAAATGCGCAGCCTGAACTGCTTGAACAGGCTGAACATCCGTCCATTTATCGGGCCCAAAAAAAATATGCCGGCGGTATCCATGAAGCATGGAGCCATTTCTATACGGATTAAACTCTTCCCCTTTGAGCATGAAAAATTTGTTCATGGGGATTATTTTTTCCTCAAAGAACAAGCTTGCATGGTAATCGTTTGTTTTTTGTCCTATATAGTTTATATTTAGTAAGAAGCCATTTTAGAATGAGAAGTTTTTATACATAATAGTATGTAACGTCAATCCACAACAGGAGGAAATTGAGATGAGCAAAGTTTCGAATCTACAAAAAGAGTCCTTGGTTATGCTAAAAGAAACAAGCCGGACCTTTTTCATCCCAATCAGCTTTTTGGAACCAACTTTAAAGAAAACTGTCGGCTCTGCTTACCTTTGCATGCGGGCGATTGATGAAATTGAAGATCATCCAGAGTTGGAAGACCAGATAAAAATCAAGCTGCTAAGCAGTATTCAAAAGATGCTGGCTACAGATTTTGATGAAGCGTACTATTTGGAACTCGTCACTCCCTATGAGCAGTTTCTTCCTCCTGTCACTATGCGCTTAGCTGACTGGATTAGCGTATGCCCTGAAGATATAAAGGGAAAAGTGATGGAATCCACCGCCATTATGGCGGGCGGCATGTCCAAATGGGTGGAAAAAGATTGGGTTATCAAGACGAAAGAAGATCTGGATGAATATACCTATTACGTAGCTGGTCTTGTTGGCACCATGCTATCAGACATCTGGTACTGGTATGATGGCACTGAAACAGATCCAGACCATGCCATTGCCTTTGGCCGCGGGTTACAGGCGGTCAACATGCTGCGGAATTACGATGAGGATTTTGAGCGAGGCGTAACATTCGTGCCAGAAGGATGGACACGCGAGGATATGTTCAACTATGCTAAAGACAATTTGGCAAAAGCCGACCTCTATGTTAAACCGATCAAAAATAAACGGATTCTCATGTTCTGCAAAGTACCTTTAGCCTTAGCCCACAATACTTTAAAAGCATTGAAATCCGGCAAAGAAAAAATGAGTCGCCAAGAAGTTGAAGGTATCGTCGAACAGTTAAAACAAGAAGAACGCTTAAGTTAAATTTATCCGGCCCAGCTTTATTGAGAGGTCGGATTTTTTTGAATCGTAATGCAAGATTTGTGAAATTTAGGAATTTTACTCTATTTCGCTTATAAAGAGTCAACTAATGACTTTTACCTATCAATATGCCGCAGCAAGTTATGGAGAACTCCGTACTTCTTCGTTATTACGCCAGCTTAGGCAAGATGATTGAACTTTCACTTTCTTAGTATGGGCTACGTCCAAAGCAATTAATTAGAATGATCGGTAAAAGTCGATTTGCTCAGTTCAGCTTATACAAGATTTGCAAGTTAGGGGGACTCCAATGACTGTTACTATTTTCAGTATTTTCACTGCTGCGATTTTTATTTTCAATATCATTCTTGCAGCGGCTCTTGTATTTCTTGAAAGACGGGATGCCTCTTCTACGTGGGCTTGGTTACTGGTATTGTTTTTCATTCCAATTTTCGGCTTCTTTATTTACTTGCTTTTAGGCAGACGTTTACGTAAAAAAACACTTTTTAAGTGGAAAGGCAATAAAAGGATTGGGATTGAAAGCCTAATTGCTCAACAAATGAATGAGTTGCACGATAACAGCTTTGCATTTAAAGATTACAATACAAAAAAATACAAAGATTTGATTTACCTGCACCTGCGGAACAATGGCGCTTTGCTGACTCAAGACAACAGTGTCCAAATATTCAATGATGGTCGCGAAAAATTCAATTCGCTCATAAAGGATATTGAACAAGCCACAAATCATATTCACATCCAATACTATATTTTCCGACTGGACGAGTTGGGCACACGGATTGTCAATGCCTTAACCGAGAAGGCAAAAGAAGGTGTCAAAGTGCGCTTACTTTATGACGATATGGGCTCACGCAGCTTGAGTAAACGGCATTTCAAGCAACTTATAGAAGCCGGTGGAGAAGTTGAAACCTTCTTCCCTTCAATTTTGCCGATTATCAATCCACGTTTGAATTACCGAAATCATCGGAAAATCTCAGTAATTGACGGCCAGGTCGGTTATATCGGTGGCTTTAACGTGGGTGATGAGTACATTGGATTAAGCCGCAAATTCGGCTATTGGCGGGATACACATCTGCGCATCGAGGGCAGCGCACTTCATCCTTTGCAAACACGCTTTGTTCGTGACTGGAATCAGGCATCTACACGCCACGATATCGAGTACGATGAATTCTTCTTCCCAGTTAAACCAGCTAAAGGAAATACCTCCATGCAAATCGTTTCTAGCGGTCCAGACGAAGATTGGGAGCAGATTAAAGACGGTTACCTGAAGCTGATTCACTTAGCAAGAGACTATATTTACATACAAACTCCCTACTTTATACCCGATGCTAGTTTTTATGACGCTATCCGCATTGCAGCCTTATCGGGCATCGACGTACGCATCATGATCCCAAACAAACCGGATCACCCTTTCGTCTACTGGGCTACCTATTCCTATGCTGGCCAAATGTTACGAGCAGGAGCACGCGTTTTTATTTACGATAATGGCTTTTTGCACACCAAAATGATTGTGACAGACAATAAGGCATCCACTGTTGGCACTGCCAATATTGATGTTAGAAGCTTTAAATTGAACTTTGAAGTGAATGCCTTCATTTACGATGAAAAGATATCTACTGATCTTGCAGAACTCTTCCATCGAGATGTGAAGCTTTCGACTGAATTGACTTACGAAATGTATTTAGATCGTACGCGAATGATCAAAACCAAAGAATCAATCGCTCGCCTGCTGGCACCTATCTTATGATGAAAGTGGAATGGTTTCGCAAACCCTGAGTAGTAGGATTTTGCCCATAGAAAAACGTCTCCGAGAACAACGGAGACGCTTTTTTTCTTAAATTCCTAAATACTCTTCCAAGGTAATGTCTTTTTGATAAATTTCTGTGGCAATATCTTTGCCGACATAACGAAAATGCCAGGATTCATGCATATAGCCTGTGATTTGTTCGCTGCCTTCTGGATAGCGCAGAATAAAACCGTATTTATGGGCATTAGTTGCCAGCCATTTGCCGCCTGTGGTATCACCAAAGGAAGCAGAAGCCCAATGCTGTTCCAGTCCGGCTTCGCCGATATCAAATGCAAGACCCGTCTGATGTTCGGAATAGCCAGGGCGCGCGCTGTATCGGTCTGCTGCTTGCTGGCCATCCTTCGCTACATAGCCTTCATACAATTGTTTTTGCCTTGCAAAATCCCGATAGGTGCTAAATGCCGACAGATTGAGGCCAGCTTCAGCGGCAGCGGATTTCATCGTTTCAAAAGCTGTACGCGCTTCCGCCACTTCTCCTGGCGCATAAGTTTCAGGCAATGGATGCTGCTTGTTCGCAAGCAGCACGCCATTTATCAAGGTTGGTTGTGAAGGTAATTTACTGTTTTCCGGATAGACCGTAGCATCCGGTGTCTTCTCTACTGCAGGCTCTTCTTCTGCCGCCGGTTGTTCTTCCGACGTTTCCGGCTCTTCGGGTTCAGTTGGCACTGCCACTTCCTCCTTCGGTATTTCTGTAGTCGGCTCTTCAATCGCCACAGCCTCAGCCAATGCTTTCATGCTTTGCTCCACATCCCAATCGTGCATGTAAAACCATACTGCTGCAAGAGTAGCCATAATTGCTGACATGGAAATCACCATCCATTTTATATAGAAATTTTTGTTTTTTTGTTTAATTTTATCCATAAAATCCATGCTTGTCCTTCCTTCTGTAAGCTTCCTCATAATTCTACCATTCTTATTGCTGAATTTCTTCTTCAACGAGCAGTATTTTCTCTAAGCCCCCTGGAAATGAACAATATCATCTTAAAACTCTATATGCGTAGTTCTTCAAATTTACTAGTCCCTTTAGCCGTTTCTTGAGATCAATACAGTGATAATCCAAGACACCTTTTCGAAAAGCATCTACTTGTAGGTTATTCCTTCTAATCTGAATCTTTTAGTAGTTTAAAAAAACCATATTTTAATACAACTTGTACAATACCATTTCTTTGACTTTACTTTTCATTGTATGTATTTAACAATATATTTTACATTTAAATTGACCTTAGACCCCCATAAGACTTATATTTTTATCGAACAAATGAGTACAAATACGTAAGGAGTGGAAACGTTGGATCGAATAACAAAATGTGATATCCAGACATTAATGAAACAATTGGATACACTACTCGAAGAACGAATGAAAGAAAAGTACGAATATACAAAAAAAGCACACTCTCAATAACTGAGAATGCGCTGTTTTTTCATTACTATACCAGAATAGTTGCCAGTACGACAAAAAACAGAACGCCAAAAATGATGGTCATGACGAGCATCCACTTGGCTTCTCGGTGCATGCCAAGCGTCTTCATATGGCGATAACGAAAGCTGTTGGTCAAGACGAACAGCATAGTCATGAACAGCACAGCTACGTCAAGATATCCGAATACCAGAAAAGTTAATGCGGTGACACTTAAAAGCGCAATTCCGATCCCTTGCACGAGTTTCATATTCACGTAAGCATCTCCCCAAAAAGAAAGCCGGCAATGTTTGCCGGCTTTTCATTATTATTTTTTATCTTCCACTGCTTCAAGTGCTTTTTCTGGATGGTTTGAATAGAATTTACGGCCAATAAAGGTTTGAATGATCAACAAGATCCCTCCGACTGCCCAGTAAACCGGTAGAGCCGCCATCGATGTAAATGAAATGAACATGATCATAATGGGCGAAATGTAAACGAATAACTTCATCTGCTTTTGCTGCTGTTCAGGCATGGTCCATAACGACACTTTTGCCTGGAAAAAGTAAACTGCTCCAGCAATCAAAGTCATAATGATATCTGGTGAGCCCAGATTGAACCATAAGAACTCATGAGCTTGAACATCTGGCGAGTAAAGAATGGCAAAGTATAGACCCATGATAATTGGCATTTGGATAACGACAGGCAAACAACCCATATTCAACGGGTTGACCTCGTGTTTTTTATATAACCCCATCATTTCCTGCTGCAATTTCATCTGTTCTTCTTTGTCTTTCGTTTCTTTCAAGCGCTTTTGAATGTCTTCCATTTCAGGACGCATTCCATCCATTTTCACTTTCATTCCTTGCTGACGCTTATATGTGCGCAGCATAAAGGGCATCAATACTAATCGAATGACAAGCGTAATGACAACAATGGCCATGCCATAACTACCGCCGAACAATCCCCCCAAATAATCCAATGAGAAATCGAATGGTTTAACGAAAATCGAGTAAAAGAATCCTTCTTTGTTTTCAACAGCCGAACACCCACTTAATAGAACAGCAGCAACAGCCATCATTATTAATAATGTGATTTTCTTTTTCAAATTAGTCACCTTCACCTTTTTTAACTACTATGAAGTATAACGATAAGCGTAGCAAAATTCAATCCATGAAGCAAACACTGTTGGATTTTTTAATTTTTGTGACAAAATTACGGCTTTCCGCACGACAAGTAGAGCTAATTATCTTAACTGGAGAACTCTCGCAGACAGTTCCACTTTCAGGTTTGCTGAAATGCGTCCGCCCGGAGTGAAGCTTATACTCGTTCCTGTTAATCCATTCGAAAATATGAATTCTTCAGTTCGACTCATATAGCTTGATCACGTTGAAAAATGAGTAAGAAAAAAAGGAGAATTTCTTCTCCTTACTTAGCATTTGGCAATGTATAGCGAAAATACGGAATGTGCTGGCTGTCACGGAATTGCTTTGGCGTGACTGCAGTGTATTTTTTGAAGATTCGTGTAAAATAGCTTTGATTACAGAAGTGGAATTGCTTAGAAATATCCGAAATGCCTTTATCTGAATGGCGGAGGTAGTATTGAGATTCTTCTACACGGCGGACGTTTAAGTATTCAACAAGCGTAATACCGGCGTGTTCTCTGAAGATTCGGGATAGATGACTCGTCGAAATATTAAAATGCTTAGCGATTTCTTCGACTGATAAATCACGCTCTACTTCATCATTGATATAGATAACTACTTTGTTGACTGTTTGATGCCCGAAAGAAGGCTGCTTACGTTCAGAAATGATCGACACAAAGAACTCAATCAGTTCATCTGCCACAAACATGAATTCTGAATCATTCATATGCTTATCCACCAATTCCACACAAGCTGAGTTGAAAGCGAATGCTTTTTTAGGAGGTACGCGCATTTCATAAAGTTTACGTGCCATAACGGAAGACAAGATGATGTAATAATTGCGGATAGAGCGGATAATATCTTTTTCCGAACGAAGTGAGAGCATATCAATCAATTCTCTCAATGTCTCTTTTGCACGCTCTTTTTCAAGGTGATGAATCTCATACATTAATTGTGTTTCAACTTCAAAAAATTTATCCAACCCTTCAATTTGGTTTAAATTTTCTGTTTCGTTCATAAAGATTTTTGAAATAGTTTCTTGAATAGATGGTGCTGTGATAATATTCATTGTTTCCCCGTCTTTCTTTGTACAAGTTTTTGCAACAATATCTCAACTATATACTGAAATAATCTAAAATAATAGAGTTAAGCTGCTAATTTTGTAATTTTTTTGTGCAATTTGCTCTATTAGCTAAAACCCCTCTTATGCCATCAGTAATGTTTTAATACAAAATTTATACTATATATAACGTAATCGTTTTAAAAAGGTTTCATTTCATTCTATAAAACTTAATTTTAACAGGAATAGAAAACAAACCAAAGAAAACAGATATCTAAGTTGAACTAAAGAGGTAGCTTTTTCAACTCGATAAGATTAGCTAACCGAAGAAATCAATCCAGGCGAATGCTTTCGAAATGCCCATAACAAAATCGTTCTTATTACGAATAATGAGTTCAACATGTACAGTTTTCTTTAAATTCCCACTTGGCAGTCGAATGGATTTCAGCGTTTACACCCTGAAATCCATCCGGTAAAATATTCTACTGTTATTCGTCCTCACCCGGCGGAATCAACGCCCGAATATGGCGGGGCAATACTTCAATGACAAAAGGAGTCTTACAGCCCTCGTCACCGTCAATGTTGGAGGACAAAGGTTCATTGGTTTTAATCGACACTTTTGTTGTGTGAACGACCTCTACCGAAGGATCTTCTTCCAGTTTGCCTCTTATCACCGAAGTTGCAATGCGTATAAAGGCTGGAAGAGCCGCATTTCCCACAATGTACAAGTGCAACAGACCGTCATCAGTCAAAGCCTCCGGCGCTAATTTCTCAAAACCGCCTACTGAATTTGTCAGGGCGACTAGTACCAGCTTCGCTTCTCCAGACCATGTTCCATGGTCATGCTCAATCTCAAAATATGTTTCTGTATCTGTGGTTACAGCCTTCACACCTTCGATGAAATAAGCCAAAGCTCCAAATTTGGTTTTTTGCTCCGGATCAACATCATAAGTAGACTCAGCTATATCCCCGATTGCCAATATATTCATGAAGAAGTGTTCTCCAACTTTGGCGATATCCACTCGCTTTTCATAGCCAGTTTTAAGCGCTTCGATAGCTTCCGGGGGATCCAAGGAAATTCCCAAAGCCCTGGCGAAATCGTTGACAGTGCCAAGTGGAATCAGTGAAAACAAAGGTTGATGCGACTGCTCAGCTATTCCAGATACCGCCTCATTGATAGTGCCGTCTCCGCCCATAGTCACAACGAAATCATATTCCTTCTCGCATGCCTCTGCCGCAAAATGTGTCGCATCTTTTTCCTTTTGTGTTTCCCTTGTGTCCACTTCATAGCCCATCGAGACAAGTGTTTCTTCCACTTGCCCCCGATATTCAGCAGCACGCTCTTTTCCGGCAGACGGATTTAATATAAACATTGCTTTTTTCATCATCAGACCTCCGATGGTATAATACAGCTATAGCTATCTTTACACCCGAATCAGGGTGAAAATCCAGAAAACTGCGATTTTTTTCAAGAAAGTAGGAACTGTCTTGCGCCTTTTCATCTATGTTGTTATATTTTTTGCTTTCTTTGACCTATTTGCCCAACTTCCCATCATGAGCACCTATGCGGTGTCTTTGGGTGCCAGCCCCTTTATCGCTGGACTGGCAGTTGGCATGTACTCGCTGTCCAACACATTTGGGAACGTCATTTCCGGTATATTCTCCGATCGAAAAGGGCCGTTTGCCATTTTGGTCATCGGCTTATTGTCGACAAGCATCACATTGTTTACATACACCGCAGTCGATGGACCATATATTCTATTGGTAGTGAGATTTCTTCACGGCCTGGCAGCTGGACTTACGGTTCCTGCTGCATTTACCTACTTGGCCAACCGAACAGAAGCAGCCAAACGTGGAAAAGGGGCTGCATTATCAGGTGCGTTTGTCGGATTAGCCGCAATCCTTGGCCCAGCTTATGGAGCTGTCTATACGAGCCGAAATGATGTACCTGCAACCATGTCCCTTACCGGAACCATGATTTTGCTCATTGGCATTGCGGCATTTTGGGTGTTGCGCAAAACGTCCATAAAAAAAGAAAAGACTGTCAAAAGCTCTATCTCCGTGATGGATATCGTAAAAAACAGTGGCTTGATCCGTTCTTTTTCAGGCGCTTTTTTCCTGATGTTCTCGCAAGGTGTTCTGGCTTATATGCTGCCTTTTAAAGTCGAACGGCTCGGATTAGATCCCCAACTCACCGGGTTGCTGTTGAGTACTTTCGGAATTTCGGCTATCTTGGTGTTCTTGCTGCCGATCAATCGAATTTTTGATGCTGCCAAGCCCATCTATACGTTAATTGCGGGATTTACGGTTATGGGTGCTTCGTTGTTCTTTTTAAGTGCAGCCACAACTGAACTATCACTGTATGCCAGCATGTGCAGTTACGGACTGGGCTTTGCGCTATTGTTTCCATCCATCAATTCCATCTTGATCGATTCGACCAATACTTCATCCAGAGGGCGATCCTATGGCTATTTTTACGCCTTTTTTTCTATCGGTGTCGTAGCTGGTTCTAGCATTACAGGCGCTTTGGCTTTAAGCCCTAACCAGGGATTTATCGTCAGCGGCTTATTATTGCTGGCTGCTTCATTACTTAATATACTAACTTCCAGAAAATAACGGCAGTAAAAAGGATGGTCCGGGACCATCCTTTTTCTTATAGGTTATCTGTATTGATTTTATTTTCAGGATCAACTGATGCCGTATTTTCAGCTTTTTCACTGCTTACGTCATTTGGTGACAGCTTTACGTCTCCAGTTTCCTGGTCTTTCTTCTTTTGCTGCTGCTCGTTATAGTATTGGATGCTTGCTGATGATCCGCCTTCTGCAACCATTTTTTCTTTGCGTTTTTCTGTTGTGTCTGGCGTATCTTCATTTTTTGAAGTTGGATGTTCTTTCTTGTCCAAGTTTTGAGATTCCATGTAAGAATTCACCTTCACTTTCGTATCATTGAAAGCCTTAGTGGCTTTTTCACGGTTTTCAGGATTTTTGAAATATGCATATGCTCCAGCAGCCAATCCTGCTAATAAAAGACCTCTTCCTCTTGCCATTTACAACACTCCTCCATCTGTTTTGTCTAATGCTTAGTATTTACCCTTTTTTCATAAAGCTAATCCTTTTCTATATGTCAAAAGTATTACATTTCACTGCGCGTAAGTTTCATGTCTACATGCGGAATTCCATCTTCATCGTAGCTGTCTGAGACAGGCTCGAAACCGAAGGATTGGTAAAACTCCTGGAGATAGACTTGTCCTTGCAATTGAATCGCTGGTGCATTCCACTCGTTCAATATGTAATCAATGCTGCGCTCCAACAACTCCTTGGCAAAGCCACGCCCTCTCGCTTCTTTACGCACGATGACCCTCCCAATGGAAGGCAACTCGTATTTCACGCCTCCCGGGACCAAACGCGCATAGGACAACACGTTGCCATTTTCGCGATACAGCAAGTGAATGGATAATTGATCGAAATCGTCCAGTTCCGGGT
The DNA here is from genome assembly GCF_001687565.2 of Planococcus antarcticus DSM 14505. Taxonomy (NCBI): domain Bacteria; kingdom Bacillati; phylum Bacillota; class Bacilli; order Caryophanales; family Caryophanaceae; genus Planococcus; species Planococcus antarcticus. The sequence continues at coordinate 517,742 of NZ_CP016534.2, read as the reverse complement.
AAGGACAGTTTTGTTCGACAACAAATACATCCACTCGCAGCTTTAATATGTCATATAATTCCTTTGCTGTTAATTCATCAAATCGATAGATCTTCCAGTCCACACTTTCCAGCCTCCCTTTACTTCTATTATTCCACATTAGTGGCTATTGGACTCTTTTTTTGATATGATTGCAGAAAGAATTCCAGAGGTGATTACATGATTCGTACTGGTACATCCGCAGATATCACATCTGTTCAAGAAATTGCTAAAGTTAGCTGGAGTGATACGTACGCTGGTATCATCCCCTCTACAGTCCAACAAATTTTTCTGGATAAATCTTATTCTACTCCAATGATGGAGATGCGTTTAAAAAGAACACTTATATTGCTTGCAGAGCACGAAGGACAACCCATCGGCTTCGCAAATTTCACAAAAGTGGATGAAGATGGTGATGCTGAGCTTATTGCTATCTACATGAAACCGGAATTTCAACGCTCGGGCTATGGCAAACAATTGCTCAACAGCGGTTTGAGCTATCTGCTCAATGGCAACAAACTTTTCGTATACGTAGAGAGCGAAAACGTGAAGGGCCGGAATTTCTATGAAGCAAACGGCTTTGAACTTCTCGAAGAATTTGAGGAATTATTTGAAGGTCATCCTTTGCAAACAACTAAATATGTCTACGACCTAAAAGCAGCTGTCTTATAGGCAATTGATTTTTTCATAGACTCACAAAAAGAGACGTTCAGGCACTTCTGCCTGAACGTCTCTTTTTGTTGTCGCACTAACGCCTGCTTTACAAGGGGCGGTAAGGCGTATCGTCATCGTTGCGGGTTGTTGTAGTGTCATCACGACGCACCTCCTCTTCCCGGGGCACTGAATCTTCTTTGCGATGAAGCTGATCTTCTTGGTACTTGAAGTCATCATCGCGCAAGCTCTGTTTGTGCTGTATCTGTGGTTTGCGGACAAAGCACATAATTGCAGCGATATAGAAAACAATAGATGTCGGTGACAGTAGCCCCGCAAACAAGCCAGCGAGGATAAAGAAAATACCTGCAACGGATGCTTTTCCTTTTTTGCGAAGATTAACCAAAGCGATAATTGCCAAAATTGTACTTAATCCCAATAATGCAATCATCACCCATCCCATAACAGTAAAGCCTGAAGACATCATATCTAGCATTATTTGCACGTCTTCAGGGTTTGTTATAGTTGGATCCGCCAAAATTTCATCTTCCATAAACTGCCGCATTTCTGGCATAGTCGAGTAACTCGCCATCGCAACACCGATCAAAGCAATTGCCAAAATATTAAAAACAATTCCGATAATGCCAAGCACTTTCTCTCCCGATCTGTTCACCATGTCTTGATTCATTCAATCCACCTCTTCCTTTTTTTATGTCTCATGAGTATACGCACAGTTAAGGTTTTGGTCCCTTACTATATTACTCTGTTCCCCTAATAAAATTAATAAAACCTGTTTAAAAAGCGAAAAGAAGGGTATTTTATTAACAACAAAGATTTGAAAGGAGTTCTAAATAATGGAAAAAAATATAATTTTTAGCCAAGCAGATTTCATGTACGGTGTTGGCGGAGCTTCAGTTTTAACAGCTATCGTGTTCTTAATGACAAGCATTTAACCGGAGGTACCGAACACAAAAATACATAGTCTTCAATTAGCAAAAGCAATCCACTCGACTGACAGCGGATTGCTTTTCATATGCCCATTATTCTATTTTTTGACCAGAAGCAGTAACATGCATCGCACTAAAGATTTTCTTTATATTTTGACATCATCGTATTCTTTGTAACGATCAAAAGCCGTTACCGCATAAGAGCAGACTGGTTCTATTTTATAGCTGTGTTCACGGGCATAGTCTGCTGCCCGATCCAAAAGTTTCTTGGCCAGGCCGTGGTTGCGCATCGTTTCATCGACAAAGGTATGTTCGATAACCATAACATTTGCCAGCTCTGTCCACGTAATTTCCGCTTTTATCTTACCTTCTTCTTCAAGGCGATAAGCAAATTCGTCGCTCCCCAGTTCAATCAATTTGAAATCCATCTTCCATTCTCCTCCTATTCATTAATTGATACTCAGCGGACGAAGAGATGCTTCAATCTGAGCACGTTTCGGCTCTAAAAATGGCGGCAACGCTAATTCTTGCACTAAAGCATCCATCGGTTCGTCCGTCGCGAATCCTGGCTCATCTGTCGACAATTCAAAAAGAATCCCATTAGGCTCACGGAAATAAATTGCTTTAAAGTAATAACGGTCGACCTCACCGGAAGTCACAAAACCATTCGATTTCAAATAATTATTCCACTTGCTATAGTCTTCATACGTTTTCACACGGAACGCAACATGGTGGACACTCCCTCTTCCTGGACGTTCCGGCGGAAGGTCTAAACGTTCCTCTAAGTGTATTTCGCCAGCAGGACCCCCTTTTCCTGTCGAAAAGACCAAAATATCTTTTTGCCCTTCCACTGTGGACGGATAATACCCTATTTGTTCAAATCCCATAATGTCTGTCAGAACGGATGCCGTTTTATCGCTTTTCCGAACCGTTAATCGGACATGCCCCAATCCGACAATCGCAAACTCTTCCGAAATCCCGGCTTTGGTCCAAGGTATTCCATATTCAATACCACTGCCGTCATCGACAACAAGCATCAATCTAGAACCCTCGAAATCCTGGAACGTTAACGTCGAACGTTTGAAGCGCTGCTCAATACTGCCATGCGGGACCTCCAATTCATCAAAGCGTTCGATCCAGTAACCTAATGCTCTTTCGCTTTTCACACGGAACGCCGTATTACTGATGCTTGAAACGCCTGGGTAAGTTCGCCCTGCCATCGGGATATCGAAATACGTCATATCAGTCCCTGGAGTTCCGACAGCATCGGCATAAAACAAATGATACGAAGATGGGTTATCCTGATTAAAACTGTTTTTCACTAAACGCATTCCAAGGATCCTTGTAAAAAAGTCATGATTAGCATCGGCGTTGGCTGTTATCGCAGAAACATGATGAATTCCTTCTAATTTCATGCTAACTCTCTCCTCTTTATCTTGAATTCGAGATATTAATCCATACTATCACTGTCTTTTTTGTTGCACAAGCTATTTTGTTCCATAAAAAAAAAAGGCATTCCTAAGAATTAGGATTTGCCTGTTTTGCGTTAGTTTATCCAGCCACGTACTGCATCTGCTAGATTTTTAAAGAAATTCTTCACACTTTCCCAAAATCCCTCATCATTGACGATTGTACCAATTTTGTCTTCAATGGTCTTGCTCAAGTCTTCTAATTGCGTTGACCATTGTGAAAAATCAATATCAAGCTGACGGATGCGATCCATTAGATCCACCAATAATTGACGATCTTCGGGGCTTAATTCAATTTGCAGCTTGTTCAATTGCTCTTCGACTATCTGTTCTACTTCTTCACGTGAAGCCGGGTTTTGCTCAGCAATCTGCTTTTTGATTTCGGTTAATAGCTCACTGACTTTAGCGTCTTCCACGCCGCCGTCTGCAAGTTCAGTAGCAACGGTCAATTCATCATTTGCGACGTCCGTCCGTTCCGGATCCAATTCCTCACCATTTACTTCATAGGCTTTGTAGATTCCTACGAGCGCGGAATGGCCAGTTACTGCTTTAGGCGATGCCACTTCTACAGTCGCGTTTTCAATACCCGCAGTCAGCATGGCATTGGCGTACATTTCAGACGTAACCTGCGTAATGTTATCAGGAGTTACAATTTCGATGACTAGTCCAGCACCTTCATCTTTACGAGTAATTTTAGCGGATGAATACATATTGGCACGGGAATCGCCATCTTTAATGTAGTTGACCAGATCTTCACCCGTCACTTCAATTTCTTCCACATCCACTTCTCCTGCAACATTCAGGCTTTCAGCAACAGATGCTTTTTCATCAGCAGATAGATTGCCTCCGTACACAACGATTGGCAGGCCAAACTTTTCATTAATGCCGACATTTGCCGAACTGTATGACGGCAGCGTAACAGACAAAGTGAACAGTAATGCTATAATAGTTAGTAATTTCTTCATTTCATATTGCCCCTTTCTTCAAATTAATACGAAATTAATTTGAAAAGGTTCCTTTACTTGGTCGACTTGGTCCATCCTTCTTCTTGGATGATTTGACGGTTCTTATACAACTTGCCAATTGCCCGCTTAAAAGCAGCCTTACTCATGCCGAAGATTTCCTGGATTTCGTCTGGAGAAGATTTATCGGTAAACGGCATTTTGCCACCCGACTCCTCTAGGTAACGCATGATTTGTTCAGAATCATCCAGTAAGCGCTCTTGTTTTCTTGGAAGCAAAGAGCCGTTTAACGTACCATCATCTTTTACGCCAATGATACGGACTGTCTTTTCTTCGCCCAGACGCGGCTCTTCTTCCCGCTCAGTTTCGTGTACAAAAATCCGGTGCATGTCAGGCACGGACAGCATAAAGGTGCCGACTGGCAACAAACGGTAAGCACGTGCTTGCAGGTTTTGGTTAAAAATAGTTTCGGGTGCTGGCTGCATCAACTCCAACACTTTTTCTTCTGTCGCCAAGCGTCCGTATAAATCGCCGTGGCGATCGGTCCGAAGCGTCATAAAAATATGATCCCCTTGCTTTGGCCATAATTCCATGATTTGCGGAAGATCCGCCGGCAGTAAGTAGACTTCACGTGTTGTGCCGATATCAACTACTGCGCCTTCTCGAGCGGACACTTTCAAAACTTTCGCCCATCCGTATTCGCTTGGCAGAATGTGAGGAATCATCGGTGTTGCCGAAACGCCACCTTGACGATTACGGTAAAGGAAGACTTCAATTTGTTCGCCAATTTCCTGTCCTTCTTCTATTTCTGATGCATTCATCATTACTTCGTCACCTGAACCATCTGATAAGATCCATTGCGATGTCGAACGGTCTTTTACTTGTAATATTGCTTTTAATCCTGGGTGTAAAGCCATAATAAGCTCCTCCTAATTTCGTTAACTGTCTTTTCCTTCTTTTCTCAGCCGTTCAAGTTTGTCTCTGAAATCTGGACTTGCTTCTAGCAGTTGGACCAAATCGGCAATCCGATCGATTGAATTCCAGCTTAAGTGGTGTTCAATTCCTTCAACGTCCCCATAGATTCGCTCTTCTTCCACTCCGATTGACCGAAGAAATTCTTCAAGCAAGCCATGCCGCTGCAATAACCGTTTCCCCAGCTTCTGACCTTTTGGCGTCAGCACAAGACCTCTATAGCGTTCGTATATCAAGTATCCGTCTTTATCCAGCTTCTGCACCATCTTGGTAACAGAAGAAGGCAACACGGATAAGGCCTCCGCGATATCCGATACGCGCGCATAGCCCTTTTGCTCGATTAATGAATAAATGATTTCAATATGGTCTTCCATACTTGGAGTAGGCAAAATTCTTTCCTCCCTCACGTAGCTATGTTCAGTTTACTATACCGCCATCATTGAAACAACTGGGCTGGACCCCCTTTAAAACAGTCCGTTTTTTCAGAAAGGTTTACGGCAATTATCTCTGGGGTACTTATTACTATAACCAAAAAAATTATTATAGAAAGGTCAGGTGAAAAACATGGGACGCATTCTTTGGATTATTCTAGCAGTTATTATTGTAGTATGGCTTATCGGATTCTTAATGGACGTAGCAGGCGGACTAATACACATTCTTTTAATTATTGCTGCAATCGTACTAGTTATCAATTTGGTTACTGGACGGAAAGGCGTATAGCCATAGCATCAATCTAACACACACGGTTATCCCAAAAGCCACGATACACGGCTTTCGGGATAACCTTTTTTGTTTATCAGTTCAATAATAAAAGCAGAAGAAGAAATCATCGATTTTCTCTCCTGCTTTATTATTGCCTATGGCAGGCATCATTTTATTGTCTGATTTTTGCATAGACGCATGTATCCCGAAGCTTGTTGCCTACCCGGGAAACCGCATCATTGCGTAACGTCCCTTCCAGTTCGAAATGTAGCCGGTTGGCTACTGCACGGCTACGGACATTGTCTGGGTCACAACGAATTTCAACGCGATTAGCGCCCAATTCCTCGAAAGCAAAGCGCGTGATACGTTCCACCGCTTCCGTAGCAAATCCTTTGCCTTCAAAGCGGCTGTCGATCCAATAGCCGATTTCAAACTTGCGCACTTCCCAGTCAATGCGGTGAAGCCCTGTAGAACCGATAAACTGGCCGGTTTCCTTCAGAAAGAAATGCAGGCGCAAATCCTTGCGCAATTTAAAATTTGCTGCAGCTTCTATTAATGTTGCTTCTGTTTCCGACAGATCGGGTTTTTGTTGTGCAAACGGCAGCCATGGACGGAATGCTTCTAGGGAGTGCATGACAGCTTCGTAACTGGCCTTTGCATCTTCTCTCCTAGGTGCACGTATCAGCAATCGTTCGGACTCAAACTCTTCGGGGAAATCAAGCAATACCGGATTGAATGGCGGTTCTTTTGTTTCTATTACGGCGTCGTCCCACAAGACCGGTGTGGTAATTCCAGCCTGCCAGTCTTCTCGCGTCATGCCATAAATCACCGCATCGTAATAGCGGTTTTCCCGCGGAGAAAACCAAGCTTGCCGCAGATGAGCTTCCTTGACAAAACCAGTTCGTTCAAAAGCTTTGCGCATCGCAAAATTATCATGGCGTGTATTGCCTTCTAGACGAATCTTCTTTTCCGGCAACGAAAAAACAAAATCGGCGACCATTTTTAATGCTTTTGGACCATAGCCTTTGCTGCGGTAAGGATCTGCAATCCGCAAATCAAAAAGAGGGATGTCATCTTGCAGATCAAATATTTTCACTAAGCCTACTTGCTGATTTTCTTCGTTTTCAATCCAGAACGTCGTCACTTGATCCGACTTATAGCCGCCTTCTTCAATCGTTTTCTCGATCAAAGCACGGACTGGATGTTCATGGCCATGAAAAGGCCATGAATTTGTTGTCATAAAATGAATCAGCTGCTCTTGCTCTTCCATTGTCCATTCTGTTAACTTCAATACAAAACCTCCAAACATACCTTACTTCTGAACTTTTACAAGACGTAACGCATTCAAAATAACAAGCAGCGTGGCTCCCATGTCTGCAAAGATTGCAATCCACAAGGTTAGCCAACCCGGAATTATTAACAACAATGCAATGATCTTGAGTCCTAATGCAAAGACGATGTTTTCTTTTATTATACGCAATGTTTTTCGGCTGAGTCGAATCGTATAAGGAAGTTTTTCCAAATCATCAGCCATCAGCGCGATATCCGCCGTTTCCAATGCTGCATCCGTTCCTGCTCCACCCATTGCGATCCCGATACTTGAAGCGGCCAAAGCCGGTGCATCATTAATGCCATCTCCGACCATCGCTACTCGGCCGTATTGTTTTTGCAGCTCTTTAATCGCTGCTAATTTATCTGCCGGCATTAATCCTGCTCGAACATCTGTAACACCGATTTCTGCTGCAATAGCTGTTGCCGTTGCCGGGTGGTCTCCTGTCAGCATGATAATCTGGTTGATGCCCATCGTTTTCAGTTTCTGAATAATTGAAGGACTTTCTGTACGGATGGCATCGGCTATCGCGATAATGCCGAGCAATACCGTTTTTGAAAATACGGCAGTGACAGACTTTCCACTCTCTTGCAGTTTACGCGCTTTCTCAGGAATACGTAAGCCCTTTTCTTCAGCCCAATTTAAACTGCCGACGTAAAGGACTTCTTCATTAACGGTTGCATACGCACCTTTACCTGTAACTGAGTTAAAGTTTTCAGAAGGATATGTGCTCGCTGCTTGTTTTGTAATGGCTCTAGCTAACGGGTGCTGTGACATCGTTTCTACTGATGCCGCAAGCTTCAGCAGCTCTCGTCGTTCAATTGCTCCCTGTGCTAAAATATCCGTCACTTCCGGATATCCTTTTGTTAAAGTTCCTGTTTTGTCAAAAGCGACGGCATTGATCCGTCCGGTTTCTTCTAAATGAATACCGCCTTTGATGAGCACTCCTTGACGCGCAGCATTGCCGATGGCTGTCACGATGGCAACTGGTGTTGACACTACCAGCGCGCATGGACATCCCACGACGAGCACCGCTAAGCCTTGATAAACCCATAGTTCCCAGTTGCCGGTCAGAAAGCCCGGAACTAACGCTACCAAGAAAGCGACGATAATGACTGCCGGTGTATAGTATTTTGCAAACTGATCGATAAACTTCTGAGTCGGCGCTTTTTCAGCTTGAGCTTCTTCTACTAAATGAATAATTTTAGCGATGGTGGTATCTTCGACACGTTTTGTGACCGTAACTTCGAGTGCCCCTTCTTCATTCATGGTACCCGCAAAAACTTCGTCTCCTACCATTTTGACTGCAGGAATTGACTCTCCTGTAATCGCTGCTTGATTGACGGCAGATTGTCCGCGAAGGACTGTTCCATCCATGGCGATTTTCCGTCCTGGTTTGACGATCAAAATATCTCCTATGCGGATATCTTCTGTATCCAGCTCGACCAATTCACCAGCGCGTTGAACCAATGCGCGTGCTGGTGCCAAATCCATCAAACTACGGATAGACTGGCGCGCTTTGTTCATGGAGAAAGATTCCAATGCTTCACTGATAGCAAAAAGAAACACCACTACAGCACCTTCACGCCATTCTCCAATAATGACGGCACCAATAATCGCGATGGTCATCAATGTTTTCATATCAAACTGGAAAGCAGTGAGATTTTTTAGCCCGCTCCAGAACATGTGGTAACCGCCTATTGCCATAGAGCTCGCAAACAAAACGATCGACCAAGGATGTGTTTCGTCTAGTCGGAACGATGCGATAATTCCCGCAATCAACAATAGCAGTGAAAAAGCGGTCTCTATCGTCTGGCGTCGTCGATAGAAAGGAACGTGCTTGATCTTTTGTTTTTCAGGATAGACACGGATATGATCGAAAGCTCCTGCTTTTTCAAGCGCTTCAATCGTCACATTTCCGTCAATCATCAGCTTAGAAGCACCAAAATTCAACTTAACATTTTTAATTTCAGGCAAATTCAAGATATTTTTTTCAAATTTAGCTGCGCAACTAGTGCACGATAAATTTTCAAGACGATACGTTTTAATCAATTCCCACACCTTCTTTCGTGTGTTCGTGAGCAATCGTCACCAATTGACGTACATGATCATCAGACAGCGAATAATAAATTTGCTTTCCTTTACGCTCCGACTTCGCTAATGCTCTTTCTCTTAGATAACGCAAATGATGAGAAGCCGTTGCTGTAGAAGATCCAATGACCGCAGCGATATCACAGACGCACATTTCTTGCTCTATTGTTAAGGCATACGCGATGTTCAGTCTAGTTTCATCCGCCAGCGCTTTAAAAAGACTGGCTACCTCACTCAAATTGGTCATGCTCTTCTGTACACGGTCGACTACTTCTGGATGAACTTTTGTCACTTCACATAATTCTTTCATGTCGACACCTCTTTCATTCAAACTAGCATTTGACTGTTTTCCACAGTATATCTATTCCTCCCACCACAGTCAAACGCGCGTTTGAATGAAGCTTATTTACAAGCTGAAAAAAAGGTGCTACAGTTTTAAAGTTATTGCACGAAGAACATTGGATGCGACTCATCTGCTGAATTTGAAAGAGTAGCCGATTTGCTCCATATCTCAACTAAACTACCAGAACAATTGAAGCTGGCCTATTTTCCAATGTACTGGCCTAGCGCAAGTGCAGCCACGGGCTAGACAGAGCGATGAGACAGGTTTTCTCCCCGGCTTACTGTATGAGCTGGGGAGAATCCAGGTAATCCTGGGCCCGCCTTGGCGATGAGCCGGCTTAGGCGCAATTATCTTTGCTCTACTCAAAGCGCGTTTGAAATGCTATTTCTTAAGTTCAACTTATATAGTTCAATTAATATAGAAGGAAGTGGAGTTTTTTTGAATACCTTATCTTACAAAGAGCAATGGTTTGGCAATATCCGCGGTGACATTCTTGCCGGAATTGTTGTGGCTCTCGCGCTTATTCCAGAAGCAATTGCTTTCTCCATCATCGCTGGAGTAGATCCGATGGTTGGCTTATACGCTTCGTTTTCCATCGCTGTCATCATTTCTTTTGTCGGTGGGCGGCCTGCTATGATCTCAGCCGCTACCGGTGCCATGGCACTGGCCATGGTATTGCTGGTCCGTGATCACGGACTGGATTATTTACTCGCAGCGACTATCCTTACCGGTGTGCTGCAATTAATCTTTGGAGTATTAAAAGTTGCCCGCTTCATGAAATTCATTCCTCGAGCCGTCATGATTGGCTTTGTCAATTCACTCGCTATCCTTATTTTCATGGCACAGGTGCCATTCATTTTCGGCGTCAACACCCTCACCTACGTTTTTGTTGGAGTCACGCTAGCGATTGTTTACATTCTACCGCGGTTTTTCACCGCCATTCCGGCACCTTTGATTGCTATTCTGGTGTTGACAGGAGTGGTCATATACGGAGGAATCGATATGCAGAATGTTGGCAGTCTCGGCACCATTTCGCAAACCTTGCCGAGCTTCTTTATACCGAGCGTGCCGTTCAATTTTGAAACCCTGCAGATTGTTTTCCCCACTGCACTGGCTTTATCCGTCATTGGCCTACTGGAGTCCTTGTTGACTGCATCGATTATCGATGATGCAACAGAAACCGGATCAGATAAAAATCAAGAAGCTCGTGGACAAGGAATCGCCAACATCATCACTGGATTTTTTGGTGGAATGGCAGGCTGCGCCATGATCGGTCAGTCTGGCATCAATGTTCAATCCGGCGGTCGTGGACGGCTGTCTACTTTTACGGCCGGTGTCTTCCTGATGTTCCTGATCATCGTCCTCGGCAATTGGGTGGTTCAAATCCCAATGCCGGTCTTGGCAGGCATCATGGTCATGGTCTGCATTGGTACGTTTGATTGGGGCTCGTTCAAATATTTGGCGACTGCACCGAAACCAGATGCCCTCGTCATGCTGCTGACTGTTGTCGTTGTCGTTTACACGCATGACTTATCCAAAGGTGTATTTGCCGGTGTTATTTTAAGTGCTTTGCTGTTTGCCGCTAAAATTTCCAAAGTAGAAGTACGTAAAGAAGGATTGGAAACCAATCCGTCGAATAGATATACCGTACACGGACAATTGTTTTTCGCTTCTTCCCAAGACTTTGTTTCTGCATTCGATAAAGTTGAGACTTCCGAAGAGATTGTACTGGATTTTTCAGATGCAACCGTCTGGGACGACTCAGGCGTCGGTGCAATCGACCGAGTCATGAATAAACTACAAGCACAGGGACAGACTGTTGAAATTGTCGGTTTGAACGCTTCGAGTCATAAGCTTATCGATAAGCTAGCGACCTATAGCAATGCAGACAAAGGCATATAATTAGGAGGATGTTCTATGTATGAGAAAATTTTAGTTGCGGCCGACGGCTCTGACCATTCAAAACGAGCTGCTCATGAAGCTGTCCGAATGGCTAAAGCCAATCCACAGGCTTTTGTCACGTTGCTGTACGTTATCGATTACGAGAAAGCACGGACCGAAATTCTCCACGGGCACAGCAGCGAGGAAGTTCACCTAGAACGTCGCAAGCATTTAGTACCGCTTGAAGAAATCTTCCGTTTTGCAGGTGTTGATTTCGAAACCAAAACGTTGCATGGCGTTCCTGGCCCAACCATCGTCAAGCACGCCAATGAAACCGGCTACGATGTCGTGCTGATTGGTAGCCGCGGGTTGAACGCGCTACAGGAAATGGTACTCGGCAGCGTCAGTCATAAGGTGGCTAAACGCGTTCAAGCTCCTGTCATCATCGTAAAATAATAGCCCAGCCGCTTTTCGTGAATTTGCGAAAAGCGGCTGAATTTTTTCAGTTTTCAGTCGATCGATAGGATTTGTGATCGCTCATTCGGATGTGTAGTCGTTCAACAAGATTTACGGTCGTTCAGTCGAATTTGTGACCGCTCGACAAATTGTATCGTCGCTCACGAAAAAACTCCCCCATAGCAATCACAGGAAGAGTCCGAAATTATTGCATCAAGACGTAGCCGAGGCTGAATAATAACAGCCCACTGGCTAAAGTTGAGAGAATATATCCGCAGCCCTGTAGCCATTTTCCATCTTCGAGATCTTTAACGACGTCCAAAGCCATCGTCGAAAATGTAGTAAAGGCTCCAAGAAAACCGGTAATCCAAAAAACCGGCAAGTTGCCACTGCCAATAAACAGGCCCAGAGCGAATGAACCGGTACTGTTGACCAGCCAAGTTGCAGCTTTCGGCTGCCACATCTTGCTTTCAACTAGCAGGTAGCATAAGTATCGTGTGATGGCGCCTAAAAATCCGCCAATCGCTATGCCGATCATAAAGGCACCTCTCTCCGACCAACCCACAATCCTGCTGCAGCTGACACAATGCAGCTGACCATCATACTTCCAGCAAAAGCCAAGCCCAACCAGATAGATGACTCAAGATAATGAAACCAGTCAGCAGAGAACGCAGAAAATGTCGTAAATGATCCCAACAGGCCTGTCGACACTACTAGACGCAGTTCTACTGACTTGCGTGCCAAACGGATGGCAGCAACTCCGATCAAAAAACTTCCAGCTATATTAACAAGCCAAAGTCCCATCCCCCCTGTAAACGCCACGTATATACTTGCACGTAAAAGTGAGCCTATCATTCCGCCAAATCCCACCGCTAGTATCCTTTTCATTCAAAACGCCTCGCATCTGTTTTCTTTCAGTATAACTTATTCAGCTTTTAAAATTAATGTTGATCCTTCTATATCGTCCACAATTTCTGTTTCATGGAAATCACCTTCTGCCCAATCATCCACTTGATTATGAAAGTAATCCGATTTCAAATGTCCACTCAAGCCAGGTCCAACAATGTGGTAAGCACTTGATAAATCCGCGAGATCTGCTACAAAACGCCAAGATGCCCCATGATCGACATTGCCTTCAGGCGTTGACGCAGCGGCTTGAACCGTGACGTTGGAGCCACCCATTGGCACAGGGTCCGGGTTAAGAAATTCAGCAAAAATTGCGGAGGCACCTGCCAGTGGATGCGGGAAAGTCAATTGATGATTTTCTCCCCAATTCCAATCAGCAAGGTCAATTCCTTGCTCTTCTTCAATTTCAGCTACTGCTGCCTCTAGCGAATCCACGAGCCATTTTTCCGCGCCGCCGTATTCTGTTATCCAAACCCCATCATTTCCGGCAAACGCATTGCGCATCATTTCATCAGTAATATGATTTTTGCCTGCTAGCATTTCGAAAACGTCTTCCGGAAATTCATCTGCCAGCAGCGTCTCCGGTAATTGCCTCATCCATGTGTGGAATACTAAAGGCGCAGCCTGCTCTTGACTGTCGACCTGATCCCACTGTTCAAGAATGGTGAGTACTTCATCGTATTCATCAGTGCTGCTGCGCACCGCGGAAATCATATTCTTTAAAAATTCAGCTGCATACAAATTCTTTTGATCCATCTGTAGCTCCATCATATCCTGTGCCGTCAGTTCATCTGATGCTTCTAGCACCTCAGCAATCCGTTCGTAGCGATATGGCTGTGCCCAAAAATCGGTGATGTGGTAAGGATAGGAATCATCAATCACTTCATTATTCGCTGTGGCAATAAAGCCACTTTCCGGATTGAGCGCTTGCGGTAACTCTTCAAAAGGCACATATCCTTCCCAGCCATATTCTGCCGAATCTCCCGGAACCGGCAATTGTCCGTCTCCAGATTTACGGATAGGAATCCGACCATTTGCTTTGTAGGCAATGGTTCCATCTGTAGATGCAAAGACAAAATTTTGCGCAGGTGCCTGGAAATCTTCTAACGCCAGTTCGAACTCTTCCCAATTTGACGCTTTATTGAAATTTAGCACCGCTTGCAACTCGAGCGTCGGCTCAAGGGCTGTCCATTGCATGGAAAAGACCGCTCCCGCTTCCTCGTCGTCGTACAAGATATTCGAAACGACAGGGCCATGACGTGTTACCAACACTTCATAGTCTTCTGTTTCTTCGTCTTTCACTTTGATTGGTTCTTTTCTTACTTCTGCCTGCTCCCATTCACCTTCGTAACGGAACTGCGTGGGATCTTCAGGATTGGGTGTTTCGATATAAAGGTCTTGGACATCCGGTCCCACATTGGTAACGCCCCAGGCAATTTCTTCGTTGTGCCCTAGAATGATTCCTGGAATACCGGCAAAAATGACGCCGCTGACATTTTGTTCAGGAGATTCCAAATGCATCTGGTACCAGATTGATGGCGTACTGAGACCCAGATGCGGGTCATCTGCGAGCAGCGGTTTGCCACTTGCTGTTTTATCACCTGACACCACCCAGTTGTTGCTGCCATTAAATTCGGGCGGAATCACAGAAGCATCGAATTCGTCGGCCACCTTGACTTGCTGTTGTTTATTTGCAGCCAAAATTGCTGGTGCATTTTCCGGATAGTTAATAAATAGCTCGCGTGCTTTGTCTTCAGAAAATTCGTTTAATGCCCAGTGACGAACAGCGAGCGTATTCCAGTGACCCCCAAGATCATAAGCCATAAATTTGCCGATTGTCAGCGAATCGACGGCTGTCCATTCGGTAGGTTCGTAGCCGAGAAGAGCAAATTCAAAACTCAAATCACCGTTTTCTTTTGCCTCTTCTATATAGGCATTGACGCCTTCTGCATACCATTCTAGCACTTGCTTAGCTTCTGCGTCGTAGCCTTCCCAAGATTTTTCAGCAGCATCTCGTAAACTAAAGGTCCGGAAAAATTTATCGGTATCGACTGCATCTGCTCCGATTACTTCCCCCAATTGACCACTCGCTTGTCTGCGCGATAAATCCATTTGGAACATGCGATCCTGCGCTTGAACATATCCCTGTGCTCTGTAAAGATCAGCATCTGTATCCGCCTGAATATGCGGAACACCAATCTCATCACGGATGACTGTAGCATCGCTGTCCAATATGGCTACTACCGCTTCTCCTTCAATAACGGGCTTGGACTTCGATATGTAAACGTTTACAAAAATAAGCACTGCTACCGACACTGCCACAAGAACGCCCAGAACACCCAAAAGCCATTTCAACCATCTTCTTTTTTTTACTTTTCTCTCCACTGTCTAACCCCCTTTTTCCTATGGTATTTTATTCGACTGACGAAGGATAAATCCCTTTTTTGAAAATATAATATGCTTGTATGCACCATCTCACTTACCTCCAATTCACGTAAAAAAAGATGCCCCAGTTAAAGGACATCTTTTTTCCATCAAAATTGGTCTTCTCCTACAATCTTTACTTCCAGTTCCAAATCGATACCGAATTTCTCCTGGACAGCTGCTTTGACCATGTCGATGGTCTGGATGTAATCATTAGCGGATGCATTGTTTTTATTGACGATAAAACCAGCGTGTTTAGTAGAAACTTCTGCTCCGCCAAATCCTCGTCCTTGCAAACCGCTGTCTTGAATCAACTTACCCGCAAAATTTCCGGGCGGACGTTTGAAAACACTGCCTGCAGAAGGAAACTCCAAAGGCTGTTTCGTTTCTCGCTGATAGGTCAGTTCGCTCATTTTGGCATCAATGACCGTTTGCCTACCAACCTCCAGCTCAAACTCCGCCGACAAGACGTAGAAACCTTTTTTTGTAATGATGCTCTTTCGGTAACCAAGATCTAGTTCTTCTTTAGATAAAACCAGCTTTTCTCCTTCTTTTGAAAGAACTGTCGCCTGTTTAATGACGTCCTTGATTTCTCCACCGTAAGCGCCTGCGTTCATCGCCATGGCACCACCGATGGAACCTGGAATTCCACAAGCAAACTCAAATCCTGTCAGCTGTTTTGCTGCAACTGTTTTCGATACCGTTTTGATGTTTGCCCCACCTTGGGCATAAACTTTCGTACCTTCTATACGAATCGCCTTCAAACTCTTTAAAGTCAGGACGATTCCTCGGAATCCTCCATCCCGGACGACCATGTTTGATCCATTCCCGAGAAGCAGCAAAGGTATATTATTGTTATATGCATATTTCACTGTAAATGCAGTTTCATCTTCAGTCGTTGGTGTTACAAAAATATCAGCTGGCCCACCCATTTTAGTTAATGTATGAAGGTGTAGCGGTTCATCCATTTTGACGTGATCATCTGTCAAAAAATCACGCAAATCCGTTAACCATTGTTCTTTCGTCATCTGAAGCAAATCCTTTCTAAACTTATAGCTTCTACTAGTATCCAATTTTCATCTTGATTTGACAAGCAATAAAGCAAGGTTCAGGTCAAAAGTCCAATAAAATAACACCTTGAATTCGAGAATTATTAATTCGAAGTTATTGACTTTTAGATTTGATGGGGCTATATTTAAGTTAAATGATCGAATTGGAGGTACTTATATATGAGGAAATGGGCAATTGACTCTACACATTCAGAAATCGGTTTCTCAGTAAAACATATGATGATTTCAAAAATAAGAGGCTCTTTTACATCTTATGAAGCAACCATTGAAGCAAACGAAGAGGATTTGCAAGGGGCGTTGATCAATTTCAAAATCGATGTCGCCAGCATTCATACAAATAATCCAGATCGTGACGAACACCTTTGCTCTGCTGATTTTTTTGATGCTGAGAAATTTCCGCACATCACGTTTACAGCTAATGATATCGTTAAAAAAGAAGATGAATATGAAGTGACTGGAAATTTTACCATGAAAAGCATTACACGCCCAGCCACTTTTAAAGTGGAATATAGCGGCAAAGGAACAAACCTACTGGGCGTTGAAATAGTGGCGTTTAGCGTGGTAGGAGAAGTAAATCGTCAAGACTTCGGCCTCACTTGGAACCAGGCACTTGAAACAGGTGGCGTCATGGTCGGCGAAGACATCAAAATCACATTGGAATTACAAGGAAATCCAGCATAACCATAAAACATTAAAAGCAGTGTGAGGAAAATTCCTCACACTGCTTTTTTTAATTGAATCACCCGCCGTCAGAGAGCCATTACCGGCAAGACTTCCAGCGCTTGTCGGGGCTACGGCTGCTTACGCTTTTTCTTTGTCCAGACTCGAGCAGCCTGCCCCTCGAGTCGCTTCAGCCTTTCCACCAATGGCAAAGGACGCCATTACCGGCAAGGCTTCCAGCGCTTGTCGGGGCTACACGGCTGCTTACGCTTTTCTTTTATTCCTGTTCTATTTTCTTTAGTGGTTTAACCGCTGGCCCATTCAATACATCTCCGGTATAAGAAAAACGCGAGCCGTGGCATGGACAGTCCCAAGAACGCTCTGCATCATTCCAAGCGACGTCGCATCCCATGTGAGTGCATGCGGTATCGACAAGGTGGACTTGACCGTATTCATCTCGGTAGCCGCCTGCTTTTTTCTTACCTACTTTAACTAATGAACCTTCATCTTTGCCTAGATCCTCAACTGTTTTAGATGTTCTTTTCAGTTTGCCTGTGATCATTGCCTTGGCAACCGATGCATTGTCTTTCGCAAAATTTTTGGCATCTTCAACTTTAACCTTCGTACGGGTTGGACTGAAAAAAGCTGCATATCGATTTTCGATACCAAGCACTTGATCCGACAGCATCATACCCGCTAATGCGCCGTTCGACATTCCCCATTTATGAAAACCAGTCGCTACTAGAATATGCTCATAGCCAGCCGTAATGGTTCCAATGTATGGGATCTTATCAAGCGTTGTCATATCTTGAGATGACCAGCGATACGGAATCTCCTGAATGTCAAAATGCTCGTCGCCAAATTTTTCAAGGTTGCGGTAATGCTCCATCGTCTCGCTGGAGCTTTTGCCTGTGGCATGGCCATCACCACCGATTAGCAGTAGCTTTTCTCCATTTTCACCTGGTGCATAGCGCAGAGAGCGGGAAGGCATATCGCCGCTGATGTACATGTCGTTCGGGATATTGCCACTCACCTTAGCTGCAATGGCATACGAACGATTGACGGATAATCGCGAAAAATACAAGCCGTCAAAATCATTGAATGGATAATGGGTAGCGACGATGACTTTATTGCACGATAAATGCGAAAGATTTTCCGTTTGGATGACTGGATCGTTTTTACTCAGAATCTTCATAGCACGGGTCTGTTCGTAAATTTTCCCACCCAGACGTTCGATTTCTTTCACTAATCCTGCTAAAAATTTCACCGGGTGAAACTGAGCCTGGCTGCGCATGACCACTGCTTCTGTCACAGGGAATGGCAGTTCCACTTCTTCTTTTGCCAACTCACCGTCAATACCCAGCCTTTGATAAGCTTCCGCTTCTTTTTCGACAAGCTTTGCCCCTGCAGCCGTGTGGGCATAGACAAACGCATTGTGGTGAGAGAAATCACAATCGATATCAAGTTCATGGGCAGTTCCTTCTATAAATTTCAAACCCTCCATATTTGCCTCATAATACAGTTTTGCTTGTTCTTCTCCTACCAGTTTGATCAACGAATCATAATACAAGCCATGCTGTGCTGTTATTTTCGCCGTTGTACGGCCCGTTACACCATCCACCAGTTTCCCAGCTTCAATCAACGTTACTTTCTTGCCGGCTTTTGCCAACAGATAAGCACTAATGATACCGACCATCCCCCCGCCGACAACAGCAACATCTGTCGACTCATTTTCCTGTAAAGCGGGATAGCTTGGAATATCTTTATATTCTCTCCAATACGACTTCTGCACTTCCGGAACCCGACTCACGTTATCACTCTGCACTATGCCATTCCTCCTCAGAAAGCTTTTAATAGATGTCTACCCCTATTGGAAATTCTTAATCAGCTTAACTGCACAAAATATCGCAATTTCCCAGTTATTTGGATATACTGTCGGAAAAAGCTTGAATACTTTCCACCTATTAAAAATACTGTCCGTTCCAGCTATTTTACTGTCCGCTTCGCCAAATTTACTGTCCAAACAAAAAAGGACGCCCCGTTAAGGCCGTCCTTCGTTGCTTTATATTATGCGTTTACTTTTACTAACGAATTTGCCGATTGCTCTACGCGTATCATACCTTCAGCAATGATTTCTTCAGCACGGTCCGGGTACATATTGTGTCCTTCGATGATTACTTCTTCAATATCAGTGATGCCGAAGAAGTCCATGATCAACCGAATATAGTTGACGCTCATTTCAGCAGGAGCCATTTCAGGTGTTGAATAAACTCCGCCGCGTGCGTTCAAGATAATGACTTTCTTCTCAGGAACAAGACCAACTGGGCCTTCAGCTGTATATTTGAACGTAACGCCCGCACGGTAAACGTAGTCGATGAACGTCTGCAATGGCGCAGGAATTGTTTTATTCCATAATGGGAATGCGAATACAACGACGTCAGCATCCATGAATGCATCCATTGCTTTGTTGGCAGCAGTCAAAATGCGTTGCTCCAACTCCGTCATTTCTTCAGCCTGTGCAGATTTTTGCATTGCATCAAAAAAATCCTGACCGAAATAGGGCATATCTTCTTTGAATACGTCGAAGGTATTGACATCAAGTTCCGTACCCATACCGATCGAATCCATGAATACTTCATACATTTTACTTGAAACCCCTTCAGATGCAGGGCGATTGTTTGCTTTTACTACTAAAACATTTGTCATCAGGTTAAAACTCCTTTTGTAATTACATTAAAATTATTTATCTCAAATTAAAAGCACTTTGTTATCCTAAGAAAAAGCAGAGTAAAAGTCAATTACTCTGCCTCAGTCTTATTATCCGTCACATGAATCTCCAGTGCAATAGCTGGTTTTCTTCTTCCCCATTGGCTTTAGCTGAGGACGAATTCCTTCTTCTTCAGCAATTTGTTCAAGTGCTTCAACAAATGCTTCTAAAGGCTGGGCACCAGAAATGGCATATTTGCGGTTAACCACGAAAAACGGGACGCCTTGAACGCCAATTTGGCTGGCTTCTTCAATATCTACTTGCACTTGGGCCATGAATTGATCCGATTCCAGCACCTTTTTCGCTTCGTCACCTGGCAGTCCCACCGCTTCTGCAAGGTTCAATAAAACTTCGTGGTTGCTGACGTTTTTCGCTTCTACGAAATACTGATGCATAAGCTGTTCAGTCAGTTCTGCATCTTTTTCTTGGGTTTCAGCCCATTTAACCAAACGATGAGCTGCCAACGTATTGGCTTCCACCATACCATCAAAATTATATTCTAAACCAACGGAACGGGCATGCTGCGCCACTCCCTCAGTCATTTCTTTCGCTTGTTCCATAGTTTTCCCTAGCTTTTCCGCTAGACTTTCATGGGTCGAGACAGCAGAATCAGTCGGAGTATTCGGATCCAATTGATACGCCTTAAACGAAACCTCAGCCTGGCTTTCAAAACCTGATTGAACCAACGCCTTTTCCAACGTTCTCTTGCCTATATAGCAGAATGGGCATACGTAATCTGACCAAACTTCAATTTTCATTATCATCCACCTCGTCACTAACTATAGCAACGAAAACAACAGCCCTCAATTTTTTTGCCTGTGGAAAGAAAAGCGCAGGCGATCGTGTTAGACCTGACGGGCATAAGACGCGGTGGCGAAGCGGCGTTTTTTCAGCCGCACAGCTAGCGTGACTTATGACCCGAAGGTCTGATCGCCGGAGCTAGACAAAGAAAAGCGCAGGCGATCGAGCTAGACCTGACGGGCATAAGACGCGGTGGCGAAGCGGCGTTTTTTCAGCCGCACAGCTAGCGTGACTTATGACCCGAAGGTATGATCGCCGGAGCTAGACAAAGAAAAGCGCAGGCGATCGAGCTAGACCTGACGGGCATAAGACGCGGTGGCGAAGCGGCGTTTTTTCAGCCGCACAGCTAGCGTGACTTATGACCCGAAGGTCTGATCGCCGGAGCTAGACAAAGAAAAGCGTAGGCGATCGTGTTAGACCTGACGGGCATAAGACGCAGAGATGAAACCATACAAAAGTAGCAAAATTTTCTCGATTAGCTTGCTGTCTATCTTCATCTTCTTCTATAAAATAAAAAGCAAAGCATCAAATGCTATGCCCCTTGGAACAGCACACGCTCTCACTAACAAATTCCTCAGCGCCGCCGCTTCTACGGGCTGGGCGCTGAGGGGTGAAACGAGTGCTTTTCCCGGTTCATTGTGTGAGCCATGCCCAAAGCGGCATATAACAGAGGGCTCTCCCATAAATCACCCAGGAATTTCAAACGCTTAAAAACAATTCCTATGTTCCCTCTACTATAACTAATTCACAAAAAAACTGACTCCCAATAGGGAATCAGCCCAATGCTTCTGTAATGACAGGAACAATCTGTTTTTTGCGTGACACGACACCCGGCAGCAGGACGCGGTTATCAACCACACTTGATTTGAAGGCACTTTCGATGATACCAGCTCTTTCACCAAGAACGATGGCTACCGAATTATTGTTGAGAATATCAGTGACAACAAACACAAAGAGATCCAGACCCTTAGCAGAAATGGTATTTCCCATTAACAATTCAAGCTCTTTTTGACGAACTAGGACTTCTTCCACGTCGATAGCATTGACTTGCGCAACTTCAAATCGACGGTCTCCCGCTTCGAATTCTTTTGAATCCAATGAAATTAAGTCCTCCAAAGTTTTATTGCTTAAATCGGCTCCTGCTTTTAATAGGTCAAGACCGTAGTTCTGCATGTCGACATTAGCAATTCTCGCTAGTTCCTTCGCTGCTTCAACATCTTGTGGCGTGCAGGTCGGTGACTTAAAAAGAAGTGAGTCTGAAATAATAGCAGACAGCATCAAACCGGCAATATTCAACGGCACTTCTACCCCGTTTTCTTTAAATAATTTCAAAATAATGGTCGTCGTACAGCCAACCGGCTCCGCACGGAAAAAAAGTGGATCTGTAGTTTCGAAGTTGGCGACACGGTGATGGTCTACCACTTCGATTACTTGAACTTCATTGATATCTTCGGCGCTTTGCTGGCGTTCGTTGTGATCGACCAGAATTACCTGCCCAGCTTCTTTAGCGACATGCGTCACCAGTCGCGGCTGATCGAATTTGAAAGCCTCTAAAGCGAATAGAGTTTCGTTGTTCACTTCACCTAAACGAATAGGTTCAGCAACCATGCCCATTTCATTCTTTAAATACGCATATGAAATGGCTGAACAAATTGAATCGGTGTCCGGATTTTTGTGACCCAGTACTAGAACATTTGACATAAATAATAGCCTCCTGAAAAACTTAGTTTCTGTGCTTATTCTATCATAACAACCTCAATTGAAAAAATTGAACTTCTAAGCAATAAAAAAATAAAACTGAAGAGTATAAAATTTATAGAATTATCTGTTTTTTATAATTTTGTTATGTACTTTAGCACATGCTAATGGTATAATATGACTAACTAATTCAAAGTTAGGTGGAAGGAAGAGATGCTTGTGACTATTTTACTGGAAAAGAAATACATTCCTCTGGCTGATTATTTCTCCGGAGCGACAAACCCTTCAATAAAGTTAACATTTTCTGAAATCGAACAAATCATGGGACAGAATTTGCCCAATGCCGCCTACTTGAATAAAAGTTGGTGGAAAAAGACAAAAGCACCCGCAAAGCATTTTCACGCTTGGGTAGACGCCGGTTACTTTGTCAGCGACGTCGAACCTGATCGTTTTGTTTTATTTGAGAGGGTTGACCTTTCAAACGGAAATGCCTCGGGCCAAGACGAAGAAGATCAAGACATTCTGTTGATTCGAACTGCAGAGCACGGAGATGCACGCTCTCTTGCAGCCTTGCAGAAAACGGTAGAATCTGAATCCGAATTCATGTTGTACGCTAAAGATGAACGAACACAATCCACACAAAAAGTTCGTAAACAAATCATTGAATGGAAGCAAAGCGGCCATTCGACCATCATCATTGCCATCCTAAATGGTCAACATGTTGGTTATTTAATGATTATGGGAAATGATGCAAAGCGCGCCGCGCACCGGGCGACAATCGATCTTGGTCTCCAAAAAGACGCACAAGGCAAAGGAATTGCAAAGTCACTGCTTGAAAAAGCAGAGGCATGGTCCAAGGAAAAGGGGATCAACCGGCTTGAACTGGCAGTTGTCGAAGAAAACGAACCGGCCCGTAAATTATACGAAAAAGCCGGTTTTGAATCTGAGGGAATCCGCCAAAAATCCATGATGATAAACGGCAATCCCCATAACGAAATTTATTTAGCAAAGTTTTTGGATTAGCAAAAAGGAGCGTGCTTCTTGCACACTCCTTTTCCAATGGATTGAATCGTTGGATTTCATCAGCATAAAGACTTTCACGAAAAACCCGAACCAGTACTGCTGGTCCGGGTTTTATTTTTATTGAGCTAGTTTTTCAAGCAAACGCAAGGATTCGCGGTTGAATGCTGGAATGTCATCCGGCTGGCGGCTTGTGACCAATTGGTCTTGGCACACAGCCACTTCTTCGTCCACTACAGTGGCTCCTGCATATTCCATATCGACTTGAATCGATTTAAATCCTGTTGCTTTGCGGCCTTCCAATGCTTTGGCCGTAATCAATAATTGAGGACCATGGCAAATTGCAAAGACCGGCTTTTTCGCATCCATGAAGGCTTTTGTAAATGCCACAAAACGATCATCGGCACGCAATTGGTCCGGAGAAAATCCACCCGGCAAGAATAATGCATCATAATCCTCGAGGCTAACGTCGTCAATGCCTTTATCAATCGTGACAACGGCTTTGCCCTGTTTGCCTGTCACTTCTTTGCCGGCTTCTTTTTCGATAGTGAAGACTTCGTGACCCGCATCATTAAATGCTTTCGATGGTTCTGTATATTCCACATCTTCGAACATGTCTGTAATTAAAGTTGCGATTTTTGCCACTTTCTACCACTCCTTCTGTTTAATCATTCTCTTTCAGTATTCCACCAAAAGATGAAATTAAACACAGAACTAGCGAAATTTCGAGACAAAAGGATTTTCTGTCTCCCAAAAGCGATAGGGATAGTGGACTGCTTCAAGTGAATTCCCAATACCGACACGCGGTCCGACCGATACGGCATGAACCGGATCTCCTTGAGCGATGTAAAGCGGCTTCTCAGAAAAATGGCGACCGTAATGATCCATCGTGATGGCCATAGCCTTGGTCAGTTTTCCCGGTCCACTGGTCCAATTTTTCATCGGCATATGCTTGCCACGCAGTTCCGCCATCAGTTCGATGCCTTCTACCGGTTCAACTGCGCGGATTAAAATCGCCCGCGGGGTATCTTCCGGCCCACTAACAACATTGATCAGTGTATGGGTATGCATTTGATAGGTATAAATGAGTCCAGGTTTTCCGAACATAATTTCAGTGCGCTTGGTACGGCGATTGCCGAAACTGTGGGCAGCACGATCTTCTGCACCCATATAGGCCTCAGTTTCCACAATTCTCCCCGCAACAACGCCTTCTGGCAATTCATGGACCAGTATCTGGCCAAGTAAATTGCGAGAAAGTTCTAAAGTAGGAGCATGGAAAAAATCAGCAGTAACTGGTGTAAACATAAAATCTCCTCCTACCGGCATTATACCGAATGGGTGGCAGTCACTGCTTGAATAAGCGGTTCGATTTCCTGGATTCTATCATCATGGAAAGCTTCCACGATGGCACTTCCCACAATAAATCCATCCACGTCATCGCGCAGCATGTCGACATGGCTGCTCTTTGAAATTCCGAACCCAGCATACACCGGAACCGGACTTTTCTCCCGAACCTTGCGCATGAAGGCTTTGACTTCTTCCGACATTTTGTCACGGGAGCCCGTTATTCCTTTGACAGTTACTGCATAGACAAAGCCTTCCGCTCCACTGAGAATATCATCTAGCCGTACGTCAGTCGTCGTCAAGGTTACTAGCTGGATCAACTTGATGCCTTCTTTATCAATATAAGGCTGTACCAGCTGCTTATGCTCATAAGGAAGATCCGGAATAATAACAGCTGAAACTCCAGCCTTGCCGCATTGAGCCGCAAAACGCTCAACGCCAAACTTCAGTACCGGGTTCAAATACGTCATAATCAGCAACGGAATTTTGATTTGAAAAGTCCAGCTTTGCAGTTCTTCCAGCACTTTCTGTAATGTGACGCCCTGTTTTAAGGCGCGGTTGCCCGCCGCTTCGATTGTCGGTCCGTCTGCTACCGGGTCTGAGAATGGAATGCCGATTTCAATGGCTGTGACACCCGCTTCCTGCAAGTACAGCACTTGTTCCTTCAAACGGTCAAGACCGCCGTCTCCCGCCATGATGTAAGCAACAAAAGCTTTATTTCCTGAACTCTTCAGCTGTTCCAGTCGATTCATGACAGTCCCTCCAGTTTCTCGGCATACGTAGCCATATCTTTGTCGCCGCGCCCTGATACGCAAATGACCAGGATCTGATCGGAAGTCATCATCTTAGCTTGTTTTTCAGCTTCTGCAATGGCATGTGCCGTTTCAAGAGCAGGAATAATTCCTTCGAGACGGGACATGCTAATGACCGCAGCCAGCGCTTCATCGTCCGTAATCGAACGGTATTCAACACGTCCGATATCTGCTAAGTGAGCATGTTCCGGGCCAATCCCTGGATAATCAAGTCCGGCAGAAATCGAATGTGCTTCCTGTACTTGTCCTGCATCATCCTGAAGTAATTTCATCAAGGCACCATGGAGTACGCCTTCTGTTCCTTTCGTTAAAGTCGCAGCATGTTTTTCCGTATCAATACCTTCGCCAGCTGCTTCGACGCCGATCAGCTGAACATCTTTATCTTGAATAAATGGATGGAACATGCCAATCGCGTTGCTGCCACCGCCTACACACGCCAAAATGGCATCAGGCAAACGCCCTTCTTTATCAAGAATCTGACGTCTAGTTTCTTGGCCGATAACACTTTGGAAATCGCGAACCATTGTTGGGAAAGGATGTGGCCCAAGAGCCGAACCGATTAAGTAGTGCGTATCTTCCACATTGGAAACCCAGTAGCGCAAGGCTTCATTGACAGCATCTTTTAAAGTCGCACTCCCTTTGGTGACACTTTCAACACGTGCCCCTAAAAGTTTCATACGGAAGACGTTCAATTGTTGACGTTTGATGTCTTCTTCACCCATGAAAATGACGCAATCCAAATCGAAAAGCGCACAAATTGTCGCCGTGGCTACACCGTGTTGGCCTGCTCCGGTTTCTGCTACAATTTTGCGTTTACCCATACGCATAGCAAGCAAGGCTTGCCCAATTGCGTTATTCACTTTGTGGGCACCCGTGTGGTTCAAGTCTTCGCGTTTCAAATAAATTTTCGGTCCGCCAAGCGCTTCTGTCATTCGTTGCGCGAATGTCAGCGGTTGTTCTCGTCCAACATACTCAGATAAATAGTGATGGTATTCTTTCTGGAATTCAGGATCTTCTTTTACTTCATTATAGGCATCTTCCAATTCCTTGACTGCTTTCATCAAAGTTTCCGGTACAAATTGGCCACCATATTTGCCAAAAAAACCAGTTTTTTCTATTGTCTGTTCCATCGAATCATCCTTTACTCGTTTAATGAATTCCTGTATTTTCACCGCATCTTTGCGGCCATCTGTTTCGACTCCACTTGAAACATCTACCATATAAGGACTTGTCTGCGTGATAGCAGTATGAACATTTTCCGGATTCAAGCCACCCGCTACAATTAGACGGGATGGATCGATATCAGCTCCGTCGAGTAGAGACCAATCGAAAATGTTGCCGCTCCCTCCACGATGATTGGTGCCGGGAGCATCCACTAGTACGTAATCAGCCAAAGATTTCTTTAATTGAACTACATCTTCTTTCGTGCGGATCGAGAAAGCCTGAATGACTGGTACGCGAATCGCCTTGACCAATTCATCTTTTTCGTCTCCGTGCAGCTGAACCATTGTCAACGGAACGCCTGCAATCGTGTCTTCAATTTCTTTTAAAGAAGCATTGACGAAAACGCCAATTTTATCAGTATCTACCGGAATGTGCTTGGCCAGTTCAGCAGCTTGCTCAATCGTTACTTGACGTCTGCTCGGAGCGAATACAAAGCCGATAGCATCTGCACGATTCGCTGCTTTAACATGTTGCTCTTCTTTCAAGCCACAAATTTTCACTTTCGTCATTTCGCTGCCTCCTCGCTAGTCGCCTGGCGGATCCAACCGCCCGGATCTTCAGATCGCATCAATGCCTCTCCCACCAAAATTCCCGAAGCTCCACTCGCATAGGCGAATTTTGCATCTTCTTTTGTATGCATCCCACTTTCGCTAATCAGCACCCGTTGCCCATCAAAAGGGAAGTTCTCGGCCAATTGCGCGGTCCGTTCAATCGATACGTCAAATGTCTTCAAATTACGATTATTGATGCCAATCAGTTTTGCATCCAGTTCTAATGCTACCCCAAGTTCTTGTTCATCGTGAACTTCTACCAAGACCTCAAGCCCTTTTGAAAGCGCATAGTCGTTAAGACTTTTGAGCTGCTGCTTTTCCAGTGCCGCTACAATCAACAAGATGATCGTACCACCTGCATACTGAGCGCGGTCAATCTGAATTTCGCTGACCATAAAATCTTTGCACAAGACAGGAATCGAAACGGCTTGCGCCACTTCGCGCAGGTCATCAATTGATCCTTTAAAGTAGGTTTCATCGGTCAGAACGGAAATTGCAGCCGCTCCCGCTTCCTCATATTTTTTGGCTTGAGCTACAATATCCACTTCCATCTGAATATCCCCTTTTGAAGGGGAGGCACGCTTTATTTCGGAAATAACACCTTTTTTTTCCTGCAGACGCTGCAACAGCTTTGATTTCTCTGGAAAATGGATAGTGTCCGATTGGACAGGTTTATAAGTTTTTATTTCTTCGTGTTTAGTTGCAATTATTTTTTCCAGTATCGTCATACAAATACCCCCGCTGCTAACCGGTGCAAGTCGAAGACACGCTCGGTTTCGCCTGATTTGATTGATGTTTTTGCCTGTTTTACGCCTTCTGTCACGGTTTTGACTTTGCCACTGACGTAAAGTACCACTCCTGCATTTAATGCCACCGTATCTAGATAAGGGCTGTCGGTTCCGGATAAGACGTTCATGAAAATTTCAGCGTTGCGCTCCGGATCGCCACCGCGGATTGCTTCTATTGACGCGACCTCTAAACCAACTTCGTTCGGATGAATGGTCATTTTCCGCTTACCTTGTTCATCGAAAACAATCAATTCGTTGGTTCCCGCAAGCGACAATTCGTCCAATCCGCCTGCACCATGAACCAAGGCGCCTTTTTTTCTGCCCAGCCGAATCAACGCATCTGCCATCGGCTCAAGCATGTCGAGACGATAAACTCCGGTCATTTGTATCGTAATTGGCAACGGATTTGCTAAAGGTCCCACTAAATTGAAAATCGTCGGAGTTCCGATGTCTTTGCGAATTTGGCGCAAACCGCCAAGTGCAGGATGGATAGCTGGTGCAAACAACAACGCAATTCCTGTTTGGTCAAGCATTGCAGGAATTGATGAAATATCCGCTGCCGTCGAAATACCAAGTGCTTCTAGCACGTCGGAGCTACCAGTTTTACTGGAAACACTGCGGTTGCCATGCTTGGCAACTGTCAATCCACATCCTGCCAATACAAAAGCCGTCAATGTACTGATATTGAAGCTATAAGAACGATCGCCACCGGTTCCACAAACATCGACTAATTCGCCTTCCACCACTGGAAGTTTCACCGCTTTTTCGTGCATCGCTTTGACCAATCCAACTAGTTCATCAGCTGTCTCGCCTTTTTCATGCATGTCGGATAAAAACTTTTTAACTTGTTGTTCATCTATTGTGCCGTTCAATATTTCTAACGATTTTTCGTACATCATATGTTCACTCAAATTCTCTACTCTGCTCATCTCAATCTCTCCTCATCTCGTTTTTGAATACAAAAAGCCCCGCAACCAGATAATTATCTGATTGCGGGGACGGGTTAAAACCGCGGTACCACCACGCATTAATGCAATGTATTTCTGCACTCACTTAAACAGGCTCTTCGCCTTTCCCTTTAACGCAGGGCTTACGTCTCCCTTACTCGCTTTCGCTTTCAGGCCAGCTCTCCTAAGTCCATTCGCGCAGTTTATCCAATCAGCTCTCACCAGCCGCTGACTCTCTAAATGGATTTCCCTGCCTACTCGTCTCAATCCTCGATTTATACACTCTTCTATTCTCGTCTTATCTAAGCTCTTCTCTCAAACAGACTTGTTTTCCGCACAACAAGTTGTCCTTTATACTAAAAGGTTTTGTATATTCTGTCAAGTAAAAGGAAAAGCGGAGGCGCCCATGTAGATTCGACGGGCATAAGACACTTCGGCGAAGCAGCATGTTTTCAGCCGCACAGCCGGAGTGGCTTATGACCCTAGAATCTGGGCGCCGGAGTCTGGACATCAGGAAAAGCGGAGGCACCGTATAGACTCTGACCGACATAGACGCATATTTTCTTAAACAAAAAAAATTCCGCAGCCTCAGCTGCGGAAACATTTCTTATTCTTCAATTAACCCTTTCTCAATCAGGAACTCACGAGCGACATCGCTCGCCACTTCCTGATCTACGTCAACCCGTGAATTCATAGCCAGCATTTCTTCCTCGCTGATTTGTCCCGCCAGCCCACTCAAGACTTCCTCAAGCTCCGGGTATTCTTCAAGTGTTTCCATTCGCACGACAGGAACTGCATCGTATTTCGGGAAAAACGAAAGATCGTCCTCTGTTGTTTCAAGATCAAACAATTCAATGCGGCTGTCTGTCGTGAAAGCCGGAATAACATCTACCTCTCCGCTTTGGACAGCTTCATACATGATGGCCGGATCAAAGCTTTCCGTAGCTGAAAATTCAAATGGATAAGTCGCGACGAGGTCATCGAAGCCATCTCCCTGACGTTCGTAGAAAGGGTGTGGTGCGCCGAAACGCATATCTTCCGACTTCGAAATTTCCGCTAATTCTGAGTAGGTTTCAGCATCATAGCCGCTATCTTTCGAATACGCTAAGGTGTAGCCATTTTCAAAACCGAGCGGCTCTAGCCAAGTTGCATCCAAGGTCTCTTCATAGCCTGCTCTGACAATCTCCAATACTTCTTCCGAGGACTGGCCAGGCACAGACTCTTCCTTCAATACATCCTTCAGTCCCGTACCGGTATATTCCACGTACATGTCGATGTCCCCCTGCTCCAAAGCAGGCGTTAAAATCGCTACTTCCCCGAGACCATCTTCGTATTCCACCGCATATTCCGAATTCGCCTCAATGTATTGCCCAAGAATATGAGGCAAGATATACTGTTCCGTCCAGGGTTTGCCCCCGATTACAAGTGGCTCTGATGCATCTCCACTTGATCCACATCCTGCAATAACAGTTGTTCCAGCCATTAAAATGACTAATGCTGCTTTTTTCATCTTGATTTCCCCCCTATGTTTTTAAGCCTTTTGGCGTTGCTCTTTTTTCAATCCATTTCAAGATCTGATCAAATCCGATGGCCAGCAAAGCAACCGGAAGCGCGCCCGCTAATACTAACGAGTTATTATACGATTGCAGACCACGGTAAATGATGTCTCCCAACCCACCTGCTCCGACGAAGGTGGCAAGCGTGGCGATTCCTACAGTCAAGACGGTCGCAGTCCGAACTCCTGCCATGATGAATGGCAACGCAAGCGGCAATTCAATCTGCCTCAGGATCTGCGTTCGAGTCATTCCCATTCCCCTTCCAGCTTCGATTGTGGAGCCGTCGACACCCACAATTCCAGCATAGGTATTCCGCAGAATTGGCAGCAATGCATAGATAATGAGTGCGATTAATGCGGTCGGTGAACCGATTCCTAAAATAGGCACCAAAAAGCCGAACAAGGCAAGGCTTGGTATGGTTTGGAAAACAGCAGTCACCCCAATGATTGGTTCAGCATAGCGCCGGTAGCGTGTGATGATAATTCCTAATGGCAATGCAATGGCAATACCGATCGCCACTGCTACAAATGACAGATAGATATGTTCCAATAATGCGCTGATAATCATATCCTGTCGGCTGACAAGGGTATCCAGAAAATTTCTCATGCCAGTACCCCCGTTTCCTTAGCAAGAGCTGCTTTCAATAAATCACGGGCATTTGCATATGCCACAATCTGGTCATCCTGAATAATAGCTAAGTGATCCTGGTTGCTTTCATCCAATTGAAAAAAAGCTTCCTCAATTGTAGATTCAGCAGAAATTTTCTTGGTGTCACCTTTCCAATCGGTTGTGAACAAGCTCAGAAATTCCATTAATCTCTTTTCTCCAAATGTGCGCTTTTGACTGATGCGCTTTACGCCGATAAAATTACGCACAAACTCATTAGCGGGATTGTCGATTAATTGCTGCGGTGTTCCTGTCTGTTCGACTTGCCCATCGCGCATCACGATAATCGAATCTGCGATTTTCAAAGCCTCATCCATATCATGTGTAACAAAAACGATGGTTTTATTGATGGTTTGCTGAAGATTTCGGAGTTCGTCTTGCAATTGTTCCCGGCTGATGGGATCAAGCGCTGAAAACGGTTCATCCATTAAGACGATGTTCGGGTCTCCAGCAAGCGCACGGACTACTCCAACACGTTGTTGCTGTCCACCACTTAATTCGAGCGGATAGCGATCCATATAAATCGCTGGATCCAACCCGACCAATTCGAGCAGTTCCCGTACTCGCTCTTCTTTTTTTGCTTTTGGCCATTCCAGCAGTTTTGGTACCAGTGCCACATTATCCGAAATGGTCATATGGGGAAACAGCCCAATACGTTGAATAACATAGCCAATCGAGCGCCGTA
Source organism: Planococcus antarcticus DSM 14505 (assembly GCF_001687565.2). Lineage (NCBI taxonomy): Bacteria > Bacillati > Bacillota > Bacilli > Caryophanales > Caryophanaceae > Planococcus > Planococcus antarcticus. The sequence goes on along the minus strand of NZ_CP016534.2, from coordinate 486,001 downwards.
ATTGAACTTCGTCCATTCCATTAATAGGATTTTCGTCAATAAAGATACTTCCGGCAGTCGGTTTCTCTAACTTATTGATCATTTTCATCAAAGTGGTTTTACCGCATCCACTGGGGCCGATAATAGCAGTCAATTCATGAGTGGGCAGAACGAGTGAAATGTCTTTTAATGCTTCCGTTCCATCCTGAAAGCGCTTTGTGACATTTTCAAATCGAATCATAGCATCCGCTCCCTTCTGATTCTTTCAGCCTAGCTTTTTTATACCCTCTGGCGACTCACTTTACTCCTTTAAAGTATTCACGGAATAATTATTCTTCTTCAAAAACAAGATGAACCGGATTGGCGATTTGCACGTAGCCGATTTCTCTGTAGATTTTATTGGCTGTAGCATTGTTCAGGTCAGTGTAGAGCATTACAAAATCAAACTCTAGCAGCAATTCATCGGTGACTTCAGCAACCAGTGTCCGTGCATATCCGTTGCCACGCCAACTCTCTGGTGTAAACACGAAAGAAACGGTTATGCCGTTTTTTGAAGGACGTGATTTCTTCATGCAAGAAACCGCAACACCATCCACTTCCCACACATAGACTTCCTTCCTTTCCAGAAATATGGAAATCTGATGAGTCGCTTCCGCCTGACTAGAACGGCGGCCGATCCCTGTCTCCACTTCAAAAAGCCTGTACCATTTCTCAAGTGTTTCCCCATCTTTTTTACTGGCAATTCGCCAGGAGCCCTCACTTTTGCGCAATCCTTTATAAACCGCATCAATGCGATATAATCCTTGGTTCATCAATGTTTTTACCATTTCCTCCGTTTGTCTGGTCCACGCTTTCGCAAACAAGCTGCTCGTTTCCTGTTCCCCGACAATTCCGCTGATTTCGATTCCAAGATTTTGTAGACGTTCGGCAATTTCTTTTTCAATTTCAGGAAAGTGCCGAAAAACCACCAGTTGCAAAGCATGCGGCGGCGTCATCAAACACGCACCCACAATTTCGTGCCCAGTTTCTGCAATCGCTAAAAAATATTCCTCATATTGATTGGCTTGAATTTGTCCAAGAACTCCCAGGAACAAGCTATGAATATCTTCATTCTTATACAGCAACGGCGACACTCTTTCTGTAAAAGCTGCTGAATCCGAGTAGATAAGAAATTCCATTTCTCCACGTCCATTTCTGTCGCAATTCCTCTTCATAGGTATTAGCTATATTATGGAAAATCTCCTGCCTATATCTGTTATTTCTTTAATAAAAAAACACCTTTCTCCAAAGCGAGATTGGATAAGGTGTTTTTTGAGTGAATCTATTCCAATTCCATTTGCTTTGTTTCGGTTCCCAGAAATGCCACAGCCATTGCGCCAATGAGGATGGACACACAGAAAATCCCAAAAATCACGTTGATGCCAATACCAGCCGTCAGCATCGAACCGACCAGAAGCGGTCCAAGAACTCCGCCAATCCGACCAAAAGACGCGGCCATTCCTGTCCCTGTTCCACGAATGACTGTCGGATATTGCTCCGGTGAATATGCATAAAGCGCTCCCCATGCGCCCAGATTAAAGAACGACAGGAAAGCTCCAGCAATAACCAATAAGGTAATGGTATCCGCATTGCCGAACGCCAGCGCGCTGGCAGCTGTTCCAATCAAATACGTGACCAATACAAATTTCCGGCCGGCACGCTCGATGAGCCACGCAGCTGAAAAATATCCAGGCAATTGGGCCAAAGTCATAATTAATACATATTGAAAGCTTTGGATAAGGGTGAATCCCTTAAGCACCATCACACTCGGAAGCCAAAGGAACATTCCATAATACGAAAATACGACGGTAAACCAAACGATCCACAGCATCAAAGTAGGGCGTCTGTATTTTTTTGACCAGACATCTTTGATGTTGGTGGAAACCGATCTCAACACATTCTTTTTCGCGGAAAACTGCGGTGAATCGGGCAAGTTGAGACGCAAGTATAATGCATACAACGCCGGCAGCGCAGTCAGTAGCAATGCCACCCGCCACCCGAAAGATGGAATGATAAAATACGAAATAATCGCAGCGACTAGCCAGCCAGCTGCCCAAAAACTTTCCAGCAGGACAACAACGCGCCCACGCTCTTTTGCCGGCACGCTTTCGGATACTAAAGTAGATGCCACCGGCAGTTCGCCACCTAATCCCATTCCAACAAAAAAGCGCAGAATCATAAACGCTGCAAGCGTCGTGGTAAAGGCGGAGATTCCGCTAGCTATTGAAAATAGCAGCAAGGTAATGATGAATATCTTCTTCCTACCCACACGGTCTGCATAAATGCCGAAGACGAACGCGCCGACCGCCATCCCAATCGAGTTGACACTGCCGATCCAACCCATTTGGTTAGAAGTCAGACCCCAATCTTCATGCAATGCCGCAATGACGAAAGCTAAAATTCCGACATCCATTGCATCAAAGAGCCACCCCAGTCCCGCCACCCATAATAATTTATTTTTTGAAATAGAACCTGTTTGTTTCTCAGCTACAGTCGACATTGCCATTCCCCTTGTCTTTACACATGTATAGTCTTATCTTTGACAACTATACGCTCAACGGGATATGGTGACAAGCCTTGATGACAAGTCTGTTTTTTCAAACAACTCATTGTTGATTGCATTTACTTGGATTATATAGGTTGAAGTTGTGATTTTTAACTGTCGCTATTTCACACAACAGCTCTGCTTTCAGGCCGCAGGATATGGCCATGCAGCTGCCGCATTAGGAAGTCGCGCTGTCAGTCGCCAAGAGCTTGCGCCGGTCCAGACGGCCAAATTGATTTTTCATTTTGTCGCGCTGCTCTCTTAGGAGTCTCCACTGTTTTGCTCTTCTTCTGGCTAACTACCTGAAAATACATTATCCCTCAGACTCTCCTAAATTCTCCAGCACCGGCATTTCCATAGGCTAGGTGGCGCGCTAGAGACGTTCACGAAGCGGACGAAGTGATATAGAAAAGACAACTTTTGGCTCAGCCAGAAGAATTGTTCGTCGAAGAAATAATTGCCGCGTTGATACTGACCATCATTGCAGCCTGCTGCGCTTGCATCAGAGTTTCCAGCGAAGTAGAAAAAGTCATGGCAGAGATGTCTTGAACCTCTATATTATCGACCATCGCCTGCTGGACAGCGGTAGAAAAAGCCATATCTTTGTACCAGCGGAAAATCTTGCTTTTTTCTAATTCATGGGTATTTTCCGCAATCTCTTTCAACGTTTCGCCATCCACTTGCGTTACTGCTAAAAATCCTAGAATGAGATACTGCGTCAGACGGATTTTTATTTTTGCCGCTTTAAAAAATTGATGGATTGCCAATACCCTACCTACCATTTCCGAATCATAAGCAAGCGAGTCAAAGGTCATTATTTGAGACAGCCATTGAAGATCATTGCCCATAATGAATCTTTGTTCGCGAAGATCCCGATAATACATATTCATTGTCGTTGCCCGCTCTTCAAGCGATCCTTCTCTATTTCCAAGCAATGCAGCGTAAGGCATGTCTTCGTTCGACGTAAGGAACTTGTGATGCTTCTTCATCTCTTCGTATAATTTCCTTGTCCGTTCGGCTTGTTCTGGATTCTTCATCAACAGAGCCGCTAGGTACGTATAGGATGTTTTCCAAAACTCTGAATTATTTAGCGCTTCTGATTTTGATTGACCAGCTGCAATGAACTTTCCACGCCTTCTTCTTTCATCACCATAAAAGCTGCCGCTACATGAAGCAAATAGGAACGCAGAGGCGAAGTCCATCCCTCATTCTTTTTGATGGTATCAACTGCTGCCTCATGTTTTTTTCATCATAACCCTGACCACGAGACAAATATATATTAGTGACAGCCAATGCAATCCGTTTATCTACAGCCCAACCTGTTGTTTTTGACACTTCTGAGAAAGTCTGTTCAATGTGTTTGATATCCATAGAAAAAGCCTCTTTTTCTCTCTACTACGAGAAAAGGAGGCTAGAAGCTTCATAATTAGACGATCAATACCAAGCTGACTGCCATTACTGCCATACCAGCAACCAATCCATAGATGGATAGATGTGCTTCGTCGTAGCGTTTTGCGGCCGGTAATAACTCATCAAGCGAGATGAAGACCATGATGCCAGCCACGCCAGCAAATATAATGCCAAACAAAGTGTCACTGAGGAACGGCATTAAGAACAACCACGCAGCAATTGCTCCGACAGGCTCTGAAATACCTGATAGAAAACTGTATTTAAGCGCTTTTTTCCGACTTCCAGTCGCATAGTAAATTGGCACCGAGACAGCAATTCCTTCTGGTATATTGTGAATCGCTACTGCGATTGCAATGGCAATGCCGAGAGCCGGATCTTGTATTGCTGACATAAACGTGGCAATTCCTTCCGGGAAATTATGAATACCAATTGCTAATGCTGTAAAAATACCCATTTTCCGAAGTCGTGCATATTCGTCATTGGTCGGTCCGTCATCCATATCTTCTACCGTTTTGACTTCATGCGGATTCCCTAATTTAGGAAGAATACGGTCCACTAATGCCATGAAAACCATGCCACCGAAAAAACCAGCAAGTGTGAGCCAATATCCAGTGACCTCCCCTTGCGCATTCGTCAAAGCGTCTTTTGCTTTAAAGAAGATTTCAATCATAGAAACGTAAATCATGACCCCTGCCGAAAAACCTAATGAAATCGATAGGAATTTTGTATTAGTACGTGATGCAAAAAACGCAATTAAACTGCCTATCCCTGTGGCTAGTCCAGCAAAAAGAGTTAATCCAAGCGCAAATAAGACTGTACTATCCATAGACATGCCTTCCTTCCAATTCTAATAACTATGATTATTGTACGCCAAAAGTTTCCTTTGAGCAACTTTTTTTAATCAGGAAAGATTTTCTGTTGTTCATTTATCTCCCTTCTACAAGCAGACCCTTCAGTTTCTGCCAATCCGCATCCTTCATTGTACGAACAGACGGATTATAAAAAACGCTGGCCGGATGAAAAGTAGGGAAAATATAATAAACTTCAGCAGTTTTTTTAAAGCTGCCTCTCTCTTCATCCCAGTATAAAATCGGTGTCTCCATTAAAACACCATGAAGTTCCGTGACTTTGGCTTTTGCACCGATCAACCGCTGTAAACCGACATTTCCTAAAGTCACAATCAACGGAGGTTGGATGTCCTGAATCTCCGTATCCAATATCGGCGCATGTGCAATGATTTCTTTTTTGGTCGGCGCCCGGTTAACTTTTCCCTGAATTATTCACCGATTTATTGATAAAGGCCCCAAAACCCGAGTTCATCGGCTTTTGGGGCCTTTGCTTATGCATGAAAAAAATGAAAAAAGAATCCGTTTCTGCTAAGGTTAAATCACCACAAAATAACCAACAGAAAGGATTCTTCTTATGGCTACATTACCGCAAATATCCCTTGATTTCAATCGTCAGATCAAATTATCAAATGATGGAGGTTCACTTTCCTCAGATACCGGCGCGTTCCTGTTCAAGGAATTCGACGTAAAGCTTGGCTTTTCGCAAACCGTGGCGAAGCATCTTCATTTGAAAGATACTCGTTCTCATTGGATCCATTCGAACGAAAAATTATTCGGCCAGAAAATCTACCAGATAATAGCGGGTTATGCGGAAGATGATGCTGCGGACCACCTGACGGACGATCCGATTTTCACTCAAGTTCTCGGACAAGGAGCGTTAGCTTCCCAACCCAGTCTATCTCGTTTTTGGCCACGTTTTAATCCGGAAGCGATGATTCAATTACAACAAGCCAACCAGGAACTGCTCGATAAAGTGCATCGGCACCGGAAAGCTGAAGCGATCATCTTCGATCTGGACTCGACACATGCCGATACCTACGGCAACCAGTGCGATGCGGCGTACAATGCCCATTACGGGACGGTCGGTTTCCATCCGTTGGTCGCTTTTGACGGGATCACCGGTGATTTCTTGAAAGCCCAGCTGCGCCCCGGCAATGTCTACACATCCAACGGAGTCGTGGATTTCATCCGGCCGCTGATTGAACATTATAATGAACAGTTTCCTGAGACGACGCCGTTCATCCGCGGGGACAGTGGGTTTGCCGTTCCGGCTTTGTATGAACTATGTGAAAAGGAATCGGTCTATTACGTCATCCGGCTCAAATCCAATGCCATCCTGCAATGTCTTGCGGAGGAATACCATCCATCTTCGACACCATCTGACAGCACAAAGACCGAATATCATGTTTCAGAAACAACCTATCAGGCGAAAAAATGGGATAAGCCCCGGAAAGTCGTCATCCAGTCCGCACGGCCTGCGGGTGAATTGTTCTTTACCCATACATTTTTTGTGACGAATTTCACGGACGTGTTCTCCCCGGAAGCCATTGTCCGCACCTATCAAAAAAGAGGAACCATGGAAAATTACATCAAAGAAGCTAAAAATGGGTTTGGATTTGATCGAATGAACAGCCATTCCTACCAAGTGAACGAAGCGAAAATGATGCTAAGCCTGTTGGCTTATAATTTAGTGAATTGGCTGCGCACATTAACGTTTCCGGAAGGGCAAAAGAAGATGCAGATCCAGACCATCCGGACACGACTGGTAAAAGTGGCCAGTAAGCTGGTGAAGTCAGGACGGTCTCTTTACTTCAAATTGTCTTCCAGTTTTGTCTACCAAGACTTCTTTTGGAAAATCCTCGCCCGGATTCAACAGCTGAAAATCGAATAGCTTCTCATTACTCCTTTTTTGAAATTTGGATCTCTGCCAAGGGAGTCGTCTGCCCAAAAACGCTCTTTTTAAATGAGTCGATGCAGAATTTCACGTAGATGAAATGAAAAAGAGGAAATATGCCTTAAAAAATTTCGACAATCAGTGAATTTCAGCTAAATTCCCGGATGAGCGACCAAGCGTGAATAATTCAGGTTTTCTTTCGATAGTTTCACCGTTGCGCTTATTTTTGGTTCCCCATCTATAAGGCCTGCTACGTACTGCACTTGCAATATACACATCTTCTCTTGCCAAACCGACACTTTCAAGAGAAATCATCAATTCTTTTCCTGCACGCCCTGTAAACGGAATGCCAGTTTCTACTTCGTTTTCTCCTGGCGCTTCACCTACCAGCATGATTGCCGGATTTTCTGGACCACTCCCCCAAACAAAGCCCTCAACAGGACACTCTTTGATTCTTTGCTTCCCTAATGTAGCTAACTCTTCTGAAATTCTGTACATGCCATATCACCTCTATTATTTTTAATGTGAGGAAACCTAACGCAATTTTAAAATAAATCTTGCATTATCAGAAAATATAGACTAATATGTTATAAAACCTAACATAAAGGAGGAAGAGATATGAAAAAGATTGAAACAATTATTCGACCATCGGTTTTCGCAGATGTTCGCCAAGCTCTGGCACTTGAAGGTATAGACGGTTTGAGTGTAACGGAAATTGCGGGAATCGGAAAGCAGGAAGGCCGAATCGGTTTATTCCGAGGTAATGCCTATACGATGGAGTTTTCTCCAAAATTGAAATTGGAGATGGTAGTGGATGACCATAAGGTTGAAGACATCATTCAAGCTTTACTGGAATACGCTTCAACCGGCCAGGTCGGGGATGGCAAAATTTTCATTCTCCCTGTCGAAGAAGCTATACGAATCAGAACAAAAGAACGCGGCACAGTCGCAGTTGGATAAGGAGGAGATTGGATGGAAGCAGTTCAAAGTTCAGTAGATATGTTATGGGTGATGCTCGGGGCCATGTTAGTATTTTTCATGCACGCAGGATTCGCCATGGTGGAATCAGGCTTTACGCGCTCTAAAAATACATTGAATATTTTAATGAAAAATATAATCACTGTTTCACTTGGATCAATTCTTTATTTTATTGTTGGATACGCTCTTATGTTTGGTCCTTCATCTTTTGGGTTGATTGGGACAGAAGGTTTTGCCCTATCAGGAGTTGAAGACATTGGATTCTTTGTTTTCCAAGCTGTCTTCGCTGCCACTTGCGCAACGATCATTTCGGGGGCCGTTGCTGAACGGATGAACTTATCCGCTTATATTCTGTTGACTATCGCCATGACCGCAGTCATTTATCCAGTGGTCGGACATTGGGTATGGGGCGGTGGCTGGTTGTCACAAATCGGCTTCATTGATTTCGCCGGCTCGACTGTCGTACATTTGACAGGGGCTGTAGCTGCATTTATCGCCGCTTGGAAAATCGGTCCTCGTATTGGCAAGTACAGTGGAAAAACCGTCAATACGATCCCTGGTCATAGCTTGCCACTTGGCGCATTAGGTGTTTTCATTCTTTGGCTCGGGTGGTTTGGTTTTAACGGGGGCAGCACCTTAGCAGCTGATCCTGCCCTCGTGCCACCAGTAATCGCTAATACACTATTAGCAGCTTCTGCAGGTGTCATCGCCACTGCTGGATATACACGACTGCGCTATGGCCGCATTGACGCTTCTTTGACCATGAACGGTGCGCTCGCAGGTCTTGTTGGTATTACCGCAGGGGCAGCGAACGTTTCTTTCCTCGGCGCCATTGCCATCGGTTTGCTTGCTGGAATTATCATGACTGAAGCTATCCGTTTGCTTGATTCGAAAATTCGTGTCGACGATCCGGTCGGAGCTATCTCTGTTCACGGTATTGCAGGTATCTGGGGGACGCTTGCAGTCGGCTTGTTTGATACTACTGGTGGATTGCTTTATGGTGGTGGAACGGAAATTCTTGGCCTCCAGGCAGTCGGAGTTCTGGCAGTAATTGCGTGGGCTTCACTATCAACTGGCTTAGTGCTGTTCGCAATTGGCAGTATCGTACCACTCAGAGTTACTGCCGAAGATGAAGAAGCGGGTTTGGATTTTTCAGAGCACGGATCACAGGCTTACTCGATGCAGGATGTCTTGCATGGTTCACCAACGGGTCGCAATGATTCGTTTGCACACCGGCTAAATCAGTTGGGCGATGCATCTACTTCTCAAAAACCGACTTCATGATCAAAACTACAAAAGAGGAATTTCCGGTCAATCCGGAAATTCCTCTTTTTTTCGATTTTCGTCTCTTTTGCGAAATAGGCGCTCTCGCAGCTCGTACCAGACGGCTACCGCCACAAACCAGGCATAGCCCACAAAAAGACCCGCCACTATGTCAGAGAAATAATGTTCTCCTCCTGCCACTCTCGATAAGGCGACAGTCATCGACAATCCAACAGCCGTCAGCCAGATCAGTATCTTGGTCTTTCGTGAGACAGTACCTTCCGAAAGAAAGTAAGCCAGTGTAAAAAGGTACAATAAGCCAACCATCGCATGGTTGGCTGGAAAACTGAAGGATTCCAGGCCGTACTGTAATTCCGGACGCGGCCGCTCGAACCATTCTTTCATGGACTGATTCAGCACATTCCCTACGCCCACAGCAAGAAGGACAAACAGCATTCCTCTGTAATTTTTCCGGAACAGCCACAAATAGACAAGCAGCGTCAGACTCACAGCAGCGATCATCCACGGGTCTCCTATAAATGACATACTGTCGAGCAGTCGCCTCCCGCCAAGCAGTTCCGCTACTTGCTGATCGATTTGAACAATGGCTTTCTCCGGATAATTTACAAGTATGGCAAAGAAACCGAGCAAAGCCGCTATTGCCAATGGATAAAAAAGACGCTTCACGACATCCACCCTCTTTCATCATTACCTCTAGTTTATCACAAGCGAAGCGAAAAGCCCCCTCGCCATATAGGAAAGCGGGCTCAATTGCTCTTTAGTTCATTGTAGCCCCATTACGCCATCGACCATTTTGTATACTTTGTCGCAATAATCGACTAAGCGGATATCGTGCGTCACCACAATCGTTGTTGTTTTTTTGTTTTTCGTTTCTTCCTTCAATAACTCCATTACTTCATAAGCACGGTCGGAGTCCAAAGAAGCTGTTGGCTCATCCGCTAAAATAATGGATGGGTTGCTGTATAGCGCTTTAGCAATCGCAACCCGTTGGCGTTCTCCACCAGAAAGATCCGATGGGTATTTGTCCCGGAGATCACCAATCCCCAAATCTTTGTAAAGCTGTTCAAGCTGATCTTTGGTCATGTTGTCTTTTTTCACTTTATCTAACAGCTTCAACTGCTTTTCAACAGTCAAGAACGGCACCAGATTCGAAGCCTGTAGGATAAAGCCAATTTCTTTCAAACGAATCTTAGAAAGTTGTTTTTCTTTTAAGGTAGAGATGTTTGTATTGTTGATCAGAATTTCTCCATTTGTCGGAGATAAAAGACCGCCGGCAATCGTCAAAAATGTGCTTTTCCCGGAACCCGAAGGCCCGATGACCGCAATCAATTCTCCTCGTTCTGCTTGAAAGTTTGTTTCTTTTAATGCGTCTACTTTCTTGTGGCCTGTGCCAAATGACTTTTTCACCTGTTTCATTTCTAATACTGCCATGATTTAACCTCCAATCGCTTTTAATGGATCAATTTTCACAATCGTCAAGACAGAGAATACAGCACCCAAAATCGCAACCACAATCAGGACCACTCCGTAGATCAGCATCGTCAGAATATCAAATGATACCGGAACCGCACTTGGCAGAAAAGCTCCAGTGAGGAGGGCCAGTCCGAGCCCCACCGCAACACCAATAGTTGCCAGAATGGCTGTCTGCGCAATAACCGAACGCGCCAAGTAGCCACTCGGAATCCCCTGCGCCTTCATGACGCCGAACATGCTGATTTTCTGAACCGTCAGAACGTAAAGGAATATCGCGACGATTACTGACGAAATGACAAATAGAAAGTAAATCATAAAGTTCAAAGTCAGACTTTGCTCGGTATATCCAGGCAGGCTTTCAATGAAGGTTTCCGTTTCGATCACCGCCAGTTCTTCTTCATTTGTAACCGATGAAGGATCAGCTGTACGCACTGCAATGCCGCTGATCTGGCTGTCATTACCAGCTGCCTCTTCCCCGAACTTTACACGCTCGAATGTTTCCAAATCTGTATAAAGAACAGGTGCAGCGTTAAAACGGGCCTCATCCGTAAAGCCAACAATTTCCAGCGTTTCTTTCGTAGAAGACAGGCTCAGGGTATCTCCAAGCCTAAAGCCATCATCTTTAAGTGAATCTCCGGCAACCACTTCATTGCTGCTGGTGAATGCAGTTCCTTCCGTTACTTCCGGCATGATGAATTCGCCGCTGTCAATTCCAAAAATCGAGACATTAGCTTTTTGATCGCCGGTTTGGGCAATGGCATTGAGCTGTCCGAGAACAGCCGATTCCTCAGCATCGATGTCACCAACTAGATCAATGTCAAAAGAAGACTGCGTCAAGCTTTGATCCGATTCCTCAGTCAGCACGATGGCATCCGCATCCCATTTGTCCACCGCTTCCCTATTTAAACTCGCCAGCCCGTTCGCTAAACCAGATAAGAAAAACACCAGGTAAGCAACCAGCATCAAGACGCCGACAATCAATGTAAAACGCAGTTTATTTTTCATTATTTCGTTCCATGCCAAAAACATCTTTTCACTTCCTTTTCTATAATTTATATAGGTTGAGCTAAAGATTAAGCTTTTCCTACGGTTTAAAAAATCTCTCTAGGACAACATTTCCACTGGTTTTCTTGCATGAGATATGGGCAAAAGTTAAGTTCTTTAGTTCAACTTCGATATCTTATTTCTTATCACTTTCAATTATACTGCACGAGGCTCTACACCTCCTGTATAAACCTTATATAAATATAGTATTTATTGCTAATTTGTGAAAACTCCATCAAAAAAGGCGAACCTTGTTTAGATTCGCCTTTTGTCATCTTACAGTATGGACATAATAGGTATTTTGTGAAGACTCGAGTATATGGTCTGGTTTCGGTTTGCCGAGATTGGCTTTGTGTCCGGCAATGTGTTCGGGATTCTTCTCCCAATTTTCCCAATCACTTTCCGATTCCCAGCGTACATAAACGATTAGTCCTTATCACCCTTGCGAACATTTTTCTTTAATACAGTACGGTCAATATAACCAGGCTGCTTTTCGAGCTTGCCTTCTCCGGAGAAGCGGTTTAGTACGAGTTCTGAAAAACCTTCTTTTACTATAAAGCGTTTCATTTGCACAAACATTTCACCGTCTCCTTTTGTTCTATTTCTGGATAAAGTAAAACTCAACAGGAGGCATCCTGCTGAGTTTTACTTATTGTTTCAGCTTTTCTTTGTCCAGCTTCTCGGGTCATAAGTCAACCCGGCTGCGTGGCAAAGTACGTCACTTCTCTGGTTCGCCTTATGCCTGTCGAAGCTAACGGGCCGTTTCAGCTTTTCTTATTCAAATGCAGACTGTACATCCGTTACCATTTGAGCGACTGACTGCAATCCGCCACCTGATAAGTACCAAAAGTCTGGATCCAAGTAGGTGATTTTATCGTTTTGAGCAGCATTAGTTTTTTCAACCAATTTATTTTCAAGAGATTCTGCAGCACTGGCTTCGTTTCCGACAGCCGCGTTGCGGTCAACTACGAACATCATGTCCGGATTTGCTTCCAAAATGTATTCGTAAGAAATGCTTTGTCCGTGAGTCGAAGCTTCAATGCCCTCATCAGCTTGTTTAACACTGAAGACATCATGGATGATGCCAAAGCGCGAAGCTTCGCCACACGCACTATTAACGTTCTTTTTTCTACATATCTAATTGATAGTGACCCATCAGCCTGTGATATCTTGTGCAGCATTTAACACGTCTTCCGGTACAGTAATCGCTTTAATTTCGTTGAATTTACTGTAGTCTGCTTGCATATCAGACTTGATGTTCATCGTTTCACCTTCAATATTCATATCCACGTCCATCTTCATATCCATACTTGTCGTTAAGAATGTTTCCTTATCGATATTGATAATATAGTTCACCGAATGAATCGTCATGTCTTCGAGTGCCATTTGTGCTTCAAGTTCCATTTGCCCTAATGTTTTATCAAGTTGCTGATCCATCAATTCTTTGAATTTATCACCCGACGCATCAAGCGTCACAATGTATGCATCTTCAGTTTGTTTAAACGTAAAATCATCTTTAAACTCTGCCAGTTCTTCAAGCTGTTGAGAAGGATCAGCCGTTTGCTGATCAGCAAGCGCTTTTAAATCTTCAATACTTTCATCGGGCATTTTCAGCCAAGTCGCCATTGTTTCTTCGTACATGTACATGCCTTGATCTGTAAAGTACATTTCCATGTTCATCGGATTGCTGTTATCGATATCTTTTGACACAATGGAGGTTTCTGCTTTTTGGTGGAATGCCATCGGATCAATGGTCATATCCATAGAGGAATCCATTGTCATATTCATTTCCATGCCATCGCTCTGAATCGCCATTGTTTGATCGGTTACAATATCTGCATGCACACTCGTAATGTCTTCAGATGCTTCTACTGACTTCGTATATACTTCTTGAACAGTTAGCTCACTATCTTCTCCTTTTGTTTTTTCATCACCAGATGCCGGTTCTGCAGTTTTGCTGCAAGCGGAAAGGCCAATGGCTAAAGTGGCTGTGCTCATAAACATGATCCATTTTTTCAAAACGATCACCCTCCTGTAGTTTGTTCTAGTTTCACACTATAAAACTCTGTTGTTTTGAATCTCCCTATTCTACGGAAACCCTTGGAAATAGTTTCATATTCCTTGTTTACCCAAATTCCATTCGTTTATTTCTTTCACTTCGATTATACTTTTCATTGTGAGTTAAGAATATGAGGTGGACTTTTTGAGATTAAAACATTTTTTTGGTTACTATAAACCGCATAAACGGCTGTTTATCATTGATTTTTCCAGTGCAGTCTTTGTAGCGATTCTGGAACTTGCGTTTCCAGTCGCTGTTCAGTGGTTTATTGACGATTTGCTGCCGAGCGGCAATTGGGGAACCATTACCACAGTCAGTTTCTTGCTGTTGGCTATTTTTCTATTGAGCACCTTTTTACAATATATCGTCAGCTATTTAGGACATAAACTGGGCATCAACATCGAAACAGATATGAGAGAAGAACTGTTCACCCATGTCCAACGGCAATCCTTCCGTTTCTTTGACAACACCAAAACAGGACATATCATGAGCCGTGTCACCAATGATTTGTTCGATATCGGCGAACTTGCCCACCACGGGCCGGAAGATTTCTTTATCGCCATCATGACTTTTTTCGGAGCATTCGGCATCATGTTCTGGATCAACCCTAAACTGGCCCTAGTCACACTCATTGTCATTCCATTCCTGATCTGGCTCATCACGTTCTGCAACATCAAGATGAACCAGGCCTGGGGCAGCATGTATGGGAAAATTGCTGACGTCAACGGTCGTGTAGAAGATAGTGTTTCCGGAGCGCGCGTTGTTCAGTCATTCACAAACGAAGAGTTTGAAATCGAACGTTTCAAATTAGATAATGACCGTTTCCGTATGGCCAAAATGGTTGCTTATAAAGTGATGTCGGCAACCCATTCAAGCATTTACATGATGACGCGTTTGTTGACTTTAGTCGTGCTGGTTTACGGAGCATGGCTCAACTTCCAAGGTGAATTATCGTATGGAGAGCTTGTCAGTTTCGTGCTGTTCTTGAACGTACTGATCAAGCCTATCGATAAAATTAGCGCGTTGCTCGAACTTTATCCAAAAGGCATGGCTGGCTTTAGCCGCTTCCGTGAATTAATTGAGCAGGCACCAGACATCAATGATCGGAAAAACGCCGTAGCTGTTGAGAAACTAATCGGCAATATCACTTTTGAAGACGTTCATTTTGGTTACGAAGACAATAAACATGTTTTGTCAGGCATTGACTTAAAAATGAGTGCCGGAGAAACCATTGCGTTTGTCGGCCCTTCAGGCGCTGGAAAAACGACTATTTGCTCATTAATTCCAAGGTTCTATGACATTCAAGAAGGTACCATCTCTATCGATGGAATGGATATTCGCGATATGACCAAGCATTCATTGCGCTCACAGATTGGCATCGTCCAGCAGGATGTTTTCCTGTTTACGGGAACTATACGTGAGAACATTGCTTACGGCAAAAGACATGCCAGTGAAGAAGAGATTTTAGCAGCTGCCAAAAAAGCGCATCTAGAGGACTTTGTCCTGAAATTGCCGCTAGGCTATGACACCCAGATCGGGGAACGCGGATTGAAATTATCCGGCGGCCAAAAACAGCGCCTGGCTATCGCGCGCATGTTCCTGAAAAATCCGCCGATCCTGATCCTTGACGAGGCCACTTCGGCACTCGATACGCAAACAGAGAGAGTCATTCAAGAAGCTTTGGCCGAACTGGCAGAAAATCGCACGACCTTGATCATCGCCCATCGCCTCGCTACAATCCGTGATGCAGATCGCGTCGTCGTCGTAACGGAAGATGGCATCGCTGAACAGGGCGGATATAGTGAGTTGCTGGAAAGCGATGGCATTTTCGCAAATCTCCACCGCATTCAGTTTCAGCAATAAAAAAAAAGAAACCGCTCCAGACGAACGCTTTCCTGCGGACTTGCGCCGAACTAACTCAGACTCTAGCGCCCGAGTAGATTTCGACACTTCGTCGCTGCGCTGCTCCGCTGGAGTCACCGTCTTCCGTTCTTTCTTCTAAGCATCCATTAATAATTACTCATTAAAATCTCAAGCACTGCAGCGGCCGTGGCGGTTGAGCGACTTCAGGCAACATAAAAAAACTGCAGACATTTCGAATCGACCGATTTTTTTGCAGTCTAAGGAAGCTATTCTATTGGCCTCTAAAAATAAGATTGGTGGAGAAAAATATTTAATTTTCTCCACCAATCTTTTCTTTCTATACAGGTTGAGAACAGGCTAATTGGAATGGAGGCGGCGAAGTGCAAAGATGTGCTCTTGCATCGCTACGCTAGCTTCGCCGCAATGGACATTAGCCAGTCTTTTCGAGAACAACAAAAGGGCTGTCACCAAAAGTCATTTTTTTATGACCTTTTGGGACAGCCCTTTTTCTTTCTAGCTTCCGACGACAAACTGCTGATAGCGGTCATAGTCTGCATGACTCAATTCGACTTTCAACAAAGTGCCTTCTTCTTCGTATTCAGTTTCGTGAATACTGGCATGTTCATTCAAATAAGCAACGATGTCCCCGCGGTCAAATGGAATGACCAACCGGCAAGTGACATAATCCGCAAAAATCCGTTTTTTGATCACTTCTAGCAATTCATCCAGACCTTTGCCTTCTTTTGCCGAAATCCATAAGCCATCACCGTTTGCATTTGGATAACGGACTCCTGCCAAGTCTGATTTATTGTAAACATACAGCGTCGGCACATTTTCCACACCAACCGCTTGCAACGTCAGATTCGTCACGTCCATCATATAACGGTGTTCTTCATTGGAAACATCAACTACATGCAGTAGAAGGTCCGCATTTCTGGCTTCCTCCAATGTCGAACGGAACGCTTTGACAAGATGATGCGGCAGTTTACTGACAAAACCAACTGTATCTGTCAGCAGGAAGCTTTTATTGTCTTCCAGGCGAATCTGACGTACAGACGTCTCCAACGTAGCGAACAACATGTCTTTTTCAAATACCCGCTTTTCTTCATTCTGTCCAGTTTTCGCCAACAAGCCATTCATGACTGTTGATTTTCCGGCGTTTGTATAGCCGACCAGTGATACAACAGGCATACCTTTTTTAGTGCGCTGCTTGCGCTGTGTGACGCGCTGGTCTTTAATATGCTCGAGCTCTTTATGAAGCTTTGAAATCTGCTCTTCAATTTTCCGACGATCTAGCTCCAGCTTAGTTTCTCCGGCTCCACGGTTGGCTACACCGCCACTGCTACTGCCGCCTTGTCGGCCAAGTGATGCGCGCAGTCCAATCAAACGTGGCAGCATGTATTGAAGTTGCGCCAGTTCTACTTGGACCTGTGCTTCACGCGTTTTTGCACGACGCGAAAAGATGTCTAGAATCAGCATAGTCCGGTCAATGACTTTGCATTCCAGATCTTCTTCTAGGTTTCGGATCTGTGATGGTGACAGCTCATCGTTGAAGATGACTAGATTGGCATCTGCCTCTTCATAGAAAGCTTTAATTTCTTCTACTTTTCCGCTCCCGACATAATGGGAAGGATTAATGCGATCCAGATTTTGTGTAATTTCCCCTACTACTTCCACGCTACATGCCTCGGCTAAATTGTGAAGCTCTTCCATGCCGTAGACGAAATGAAGATCTTTTTGAAGTTGCACACCGACGATGACCGCTTTTTCTTGTAATTCATCCATTTATGTTGTCCTCCTAGTTCAGGAAAGGAAAATTCCCATTCGATGTCTCCATTTTACCACAGTTTCTCTACTGCCCAACTACAGGCGCGGCAGACAGTAACGCCCTTGTTCAAATTCCACGCTATCTACACCTTCCGCAAAATGAACTTCTTCCAAACGTTCTTTTAGACGATCGGTTTCTCTGAATTCAATACGGCAATTATGAAGTTCCAGACTACCGCCCAGAATCTTCTTCCACGCGTTGGCAACTCTTTTTATATCTTTTACCCCAAAAACACAACACTCGATTGCCAGTATCTCATTTGATTCTTGAATGGCTCCATGATCTCTCAACTTTTTGTAGCGCTGACCGTCCGTTTCCTGCCATTCAATAAAAAATGGAGAAGGTAATTTGGCTGTTACTTCTTCTTTGATAAATAGCATTTTCCATTTGATCAGTTCTCCACTTTCAGTCCGGCGTTCAGCGTCCAAAACTCCTGAGGTGTTGATCTCCTGCTCTCTCAAATCGTCATTTAATCTCTGAATGTTATTAGTTCGAAGGCAAATCGTTCCAAAACCCACTTGGTCATGTAGTAATTGCCGAGTAAGCGGATGGTCAGCCTGCAGAGCAATTTCTTCTTTCTCAACTGACAGCCATTCGATATAACAATCCTTCAAATACAATAGTGCATTATGTGTCCCCCAGCTCAGATGCTGCCCCCCGACAGCCGCATGAAACCCTCGTCCCTGCCAACGAGCTGTCGTTTCCTGCGGATTTTTACTTACAAAATGAACAATATGATCTAATTCCATAAAGCACCTCACTTTTTTTGCCCTACTATACCGTTCGCCATTGTTTCTCCTGTCTCCTCTAAGAGGTAGAAACTAAAATTCTGTGTAAATAACTAAGATATTTTAACAGTAAATTTGTTTTTTTACCAAAACAGGTGGTTTTTCATGTTTATGTTCGATAGGCTAAGGTATAGAAAAAAACTATAGGAGGCCATGATGGATAAAAAATTATTGAAAAACCCCGTATTTATAGTATCCACCGCCGTCATTCTGGTGCTTGTCATTTTAGGTGCTGCCACACCGGTACAATTTGGGGAAGTAGCAGGAAGCTTATTCAGTTTCACCACCTTGAACTTCGGCTGGTTTTACTTGCTAGCCGTATTCGTTATCACCCTCTTCCTCATCATCATCGCATTGTCCAGATACGGCGGTATTCGGCTTGGAGCCGACAGCGACCGTCCGGAATTCCCCTTCTTTACTTGGATCGGCATGCTGTTTTCCGCCGGCTTTGGAGCAGGCCTCGTATTTTGGGGAGTAGCTGAACCAATGAGCCACTTTTTCACCACTCCTTTCGGCAATGAAGCACAAACACCGGAAGCGGCAAGAATCGCCATGGGCTATTCATTTTTCCATTGGGGCGTCAGCCAATGGTCGGTATTTGCCATTGTCGGACTGGTCATCGGATTTCTTCAATTCCGTAAAAAGAAACCGGGCTTGGTCTCTACAGCTCTTGAGCCGGTGCTTGGCAGCAAGCCCTTGATCAAACATTCTATCGATTCTCTTGCAGTTATTGCTACAGTAATGGGAATTGCTACATCCCTCGGATTAGGTGTCCTTCAAATGAACGGCGGATTGAATGCCGTATTCGGAATCGACAATGCCTTTCCAATTCAACTGGGCATTATCGCTGTTATGTTTGCAGCCTACACCCTATCTTCTTCTACCGGCCTGAAAAAAGGGATTGCCTACTTGAGCAACTTGAATCTTGGATTGGCACTGGTTCTAATGGTATTTGTCTTTATTGCCGGGCCAACCGTCTTCATCATGGAGACCTTCACATTGGCAATGGGCGATTATATCACCAACTTCGTCTCTTACAGCCTACGCCTCGAGCCTTATGCAGATGGCGAATGGGTAGAGGGATGGACGATTTTCTATTGGGCTTGGGCGATTGCTTGGTCCCCATTTGTCGGCGCATTCGTAGCGCGTGTCTCCAGAGGACGGACTATACGCGAATTCGTAATGGGTGTACTTGTCATTCCACCGGCTATCGCTTGCCTGTGGATTGCAGTCTTTGGAGGTACAGCGCTTTGGTATGACTTGAATCAAGGTACTGGAATCGCCGAAGCGGTCAATAACGACCTAACATCGGCTCTTTTCCAGACTTTCGGAGTTCTTCCGTTGACAACTATCATGTCGATTCTTGCAATTCTGCTGATCTTCACGTTCCTAGTGACTTCGGCTGACTCAGCCACTTATATTCTAGCTTCCATGACCAGTTACGGAAGCCTAAATCCGCCAACAGTCTTCAAGATTGTCTGGGGCATATTGATGTCTGCGATTGCTGCCGTTCTGCTTTATGCAGGCGGACTGGAAGCTCTTCAAACGGCTTCACTGATATCGGCTTTGCCGTTCACTGTATTGCTCATATTAATGCTATGGTCCTTCACTAAAATCATTCGTACAGAATCACCGCCAATTCGAAAATCTGAATTGCAACGATTCAAGCGCATGGAACAGGAAGCTCGAAAGCAGCGCAACAAATAACTGGTTACTTAGAAAAAAGGTGTACAACTCTTCCAAGTGGAAGGAGTTGTACACCTTTTTGGATCGAAACTTTATTTGTCTTCGTTGATCAATCGAACTGTTTCATCAAATTCTTTGTCAATCTGTGCATCTGGTTTGTATGTCGCAAGACTGATAAGCCACGTAACAAGGAGACACAGGAAGAACCCTGGAATGATTTCATAGACACTGCCCATGAAATTGGTCATTTCAGTAGCTCCAGGCTCGTCTGCTGCTGTACCCATTGAATCCCAAAGGATAACCGTAACAGCACCCACGATCATTCCGGCTAACGCACCTTTTGAAGTCAGCTTGCGCCAGAATAGAGACAATAGAATGATTGGTCCAAAAGCTGCACCAAATCCGGCCCATGCATAAGCAACTAAGCCCAAGATGGTATTATTTTGTTCCCATGCCAGGTAAGCCGCAATAACAGCAATCAATGCTACGGCGATTCGCCCAAGTGTTACATATCCTTTTGCTGATGCTTCTTTTTTGAAAGCAATTTTGTATAAATCTTCAATAAGTGCAGATGAACTTACTAAAAGCTGAGAAGATATCGTACTCATAACGGCTGCCAAAACAGCTGCTAGTACAAATCCAGCAACCAATGGATGGAACAAGATCTGGCTCAAGTCAAGAAAGACAGCTTCAGGATCTACTAACGTCGCTGAAGGGTTTTGCTGGAAGTAAGCAACCCCGATAAGCGCTGTCGCAGTTGCTCCGATAAGACTGAAAATCATCCAGCCCATACCAATGCGACGAGCCACACGAACTTCCTTCAAAGTTTTTATCGCCATAAAACGAACGATGATGTGTGGTTGGCCGAAGTAACCAAGACCCCAAGCGACTGCAGAAATAATCCCGATTGTGGAAGCCCCGGAAACCAGGCTCAACATATTCGGATCTACTTCGCGGATACTCGCTGCTGTTTCGCTAAATCCACCTGTGACGAAAATTCCGACTATCGGTACTGCAATTAACGCCAGCACCATCATAATCCCTTGAACAAAGTCGGTATAACTGACAGCCAGGAATCCGCCGAATAAAGTGTAGGCTACAACAACAATTGAGCCCAAGACAAGTCCTAAATGATAGTCCATTCCGAATGAACTCTGGAAGAATAGCCCAGAAGCTACCATACCGGATGAAACGTAAAATGTGAAAAAGATCAAAATGATAATACCTGCAACAATTCTTAATAACCGTGATTTGTCTTTCAAACGGTTTTCCAAGAAACTTGGAATCGTAATCGAGTCACTGGTAACAAACGAGTAAATTCGTAAGCGTGGTGCTACAAAGTACCAGTTTAAAAAGGCACCAATTGTCAATCCGATGGCAATCCACACTTCAACTAATCCGCCGAGGTAGATCGCACCCGGTAAGCCAAGCAATAGCCAGCCAGACATATCCGACGCACCGGCACTAAGTGCGGCGACTGCTGGTCCAAGCCCCCGCCCGCCAAGCATGTAATCGGATAAGTTGGCAGTTTTTCGGTAAGCGTACCAGCCAATATACAGCATGGCGCCAAGATAAACGGCTAACGCAATGATTTGATAAGTTGTATCTGTCATTTTATCCCCTCCTTATTTACAGTGTAACATTATTGACATTTATTAAAAGTCCCATTTTGGTTTTACAGACATTCCGAGCGGGGAAAAGAGTCTCAAGGAGGCGATTATGATGCCATGGAGCAAAAACGATTATCCAGATTCATTTAAAAATCTAGACAACGCTGTCCGCAACAAAGCCATCGAAATTGCTAATGCACTGCTTCGCGATGGTTATGAAGAAGGCCGCGCTATCCCTATTGCCTTAAGCCAAGCCAAACAAACTGAAACAGGAGGTGAGGAGCGGCCGGTCTATGAAATCAGAAAGCACGATGAAGGATGGCAGTTAAAGAAAAAAGACAGCAAAAATGCGATCTTTATCGAAGAAACTAAAGACAACCTGATGGAAGAAGCGAAACGATACGTCAATAGGAATCAGGGAGAGCTCCATGTTTACAACGAAGATGATTCCTTATCGGATACGCTCTACGAATGACGCTGAAATAGTAAAACGCCGCTGTCGAATGACAGCGGCGTTTTACTTAAACCAGCCTTTTTCTTTGAAACGGGAAATTGCTTCGATCCGATTCCCAACTTCCAGCTTATCCAGAATCGTCGAGATATAATTTCTCACTGTACCAGTTGTGATAAACAGCTCTTTAGCAATTTCTTTTGTGCTCCGTCCTTCAGCAATCAGTTCCATCACCTGTTTCTCTCTGTCGGTCAATGGATTTTCGTCCGCATATGCCAAATCCACCAATTCTGGCGCGTAGATGCGACGTCCATCCATAATCGTTCGGATGGAAGCAGCAAGATCCTCACTCGGACTGTCTTTCAGCAAATATCCACTGACCCCTGCTTTTCTGGCGCGTTCAAAATAGCCTGAACGTGCAAACGTAGTCAGAATAATGATGTTGCACGGTTGATCCTTCAAGATTTCCGCAGCATCCAATCCACTTTTTAACGGCATTTCAATATCCATGATGCAAATCTCAGGCTGCAGTTTTTCCACAAGCTCGATTGCCTCTTCTCCATTAGATGCTTTGCCGACGACTTCCATGTCTTCTTCCAAGTCCAAGAGTGACCCTAAAGCTCCCAGCATCATCCGCTGATCTTCAGCTAATACGATTCGAATCATTTCACTGCCTCCTTTGAACTATAAAGAATCACATTCGGTACCCTGATGTTTAAGGTCGTGCCATCCATTACTTTAATGCCCACCGAACCATTTACAAACTCCAAACGTTCGCGCATACCTGCTAATCCGTTTCCCTGCAGAGAAGTATTTCCTCCAGGAAATCCCTGTCCGTCATCTTGAACCTGCACAAGAATTTCTTCAGGGTTTTGCTTAATCAATACGCTGCAACGCGCCGCGCCACTGTGTTTTACGACATTCGTCACCGCTTCTTTCAGGCACATGCTCAGAACATTTTCCACCAAAAGCGGTGTATTGGTTAACTTCGGTGAACCATAGAAGACAAAATCGATTTCAGCGGCTTTCAAAATCTGTTGGACCCGCAAGATTTCTTCATCCAGTTTGGTGCCGCGCATATTAGACACTAGCTCGCGTACTTCCTTTAACGCCGTGCGCGCTGTCTGGCGGACATCATTTATCTCATGTAAAGCAGATTCAGGATTACGATAAATCAATTTGCCAGCTAGATCACTTTTCAAACCGATCAATGATAATTTTTGCCCCAATGTATCATGAAGATCACGAGCAATCCGCTCACGCTCTTCTATAATGACAAGCTGTGAAATTCGTTTATTGGCATCTTCAAGCTGCCCTTCCAGCTTTTCCCGTTTGTTGCGATTATAGGTATTGAATGGCAGAAGGATGACGCCTAATATACTGAGTACAATAAACGGCAGTTGAGAGATGTAAAATTCACTGTGCTCAAAAAAGCCGAATACCACAGCCGCTATCGTCATTCCAATGTGGATGCCATAGATAATGAAAAAACCAACTTTATTGCGCAAGTTTCCAATGAAAAATGCAACAAAAATAGACAGATAGACATAACCAAACAGGATAATCATTCCGATATTAATAGCCATTTCAAAACTCACCCAAACATAAACAAACCCGGTTCTCGAATTATAAGAAAGTCGGTAAGCAATGAAGAACAGCAATAGCAACAGAATGCCTAAAATGATTTCAGTCAATGAAGAAGCGCGAAAGATAAAGAAAAAAGGCAAAATACAAAAGATGACCCAGGCGTAAAGACTCAACCATGGATTTTTAGGAAATATCTGATACCAGCTTTGCATAAGAGCCTCCTGTTCATTTCTATATGACCTAATCATAGCAAACAATAAGAAAAAGAAAAAACCATTCCGCTAAGAATGGCTTTTTCTAGTTATCTCTTATTGTTCAGCGGTTTTCGAATCAGCTAATAAGTGTTTGATTTCACCAAATGTAACGAATGTTTTATTTGGTGCATCATACAATTTATAGCTCAATGATTTAAGACTAGATTTAATATCGATTGTTGTCGCCTGTTGAAGTGGTGGCGTCGATTCGTGTACTTTTTCCAAGTTGTAATTTGGAACACGCGGGCTCAAGTGATGCACGTGATGGAAACCGATGTTACCAGTTACCCACTGCAATACTTTTGGAAGTCGGTAATATGAACTTCCTTCGATTGCCGCTTTTACATAATCCCACTCATTTTCATCTTCAAAATACGAATCTTCAAAAGTGTGTTGAACATAGAACAACCAAATTCCAAGTGCTCCTGCGATAAACATCGTTGTTCCCTGCACAATTAGGAATGCCTGCCAACCAATTGCCAAGATTAACAATGTGTAAATCACAACAAGCGAAATATTGATCAAGTACGTATTGTTACGTTCTTTTTTACGGGCATCTTTACGGTTGAACCGGCTTGAAATCAAGACAAGGAATAGGGGTCCAATTCCGAACATGACCAACGGATTGCGGTACATACGGTATTTGAAACGTTCCCATTTTGAAGCTTCTACATATTCTTCGATCGTCATAATCCAAATATCGCCGACTCCACGCTTATCTAGATTACCACTTGAAGCATGGTGAATCGAGTGTTCGCGTTTCCACTTTTCATAAGCGAAAAGCGTCATAATACCTGTAATGGTACCGACAATTGCATTTGCTTTTTTGTTTTTGAAGAACGATCCATGTGTGCAATCATGAAAGATGATGAACGTACGAATGACGAATGCTGCTGCTACTGCTGATAATGCAATGGTTAGCCAAATTGAGACATCAAGTGCTTGATAGGCCAAGAACCAGGCCAAGATAAAAGGTGGAATTGTATTTACTAATTGCCTTACACTAGATTTTACGTCTGCTTTTTCGAAAGGGGCAACAAATTTGCGTAACTGTGCTGTTTTTTCTCTGCTCATGTTTTCAAATTCCTCCTTAAACGGACTTTTTCGGTCCGGATAACTTATTAACCTAATCATAAAGGGAAAGTTGCCTGACCATAAGACATAAACGTCTATATTTCTATATGACAGTTGTCATGTATTTCAGAAAAACTACTTCTTTAAAATTACAAGCGATATGTGTATACTGATAGTAATCAGAAAAATCAGAACGGAGTGAGACATATGACAGGTCTTGTAGCCGTCATTATGATCTTTTCGATTCCACTTGCAGGCATCATTACTTCCCATCTCCAAACACAGACTAAACTCAAAAACAAGAGGGTAGATACTGAGTTGGAACTCGAAAAATTGAAACACGAGAATTTCGTTATTGAAACACAAAAAATGCGTCTTGAGCTGGAACAATTGAAATTGGCAGATGCAAAAAAAGACGATCACCTGCTGTTGAAATAACGGCAGTGATCTGCGCTGCAAACATTGAAAAGACCCGCTACTCAATTGAGTAGCGGGTCTTTTCGGGACTAAACGGGCACTTGCGCTTTTCGATGTCCAGGCTCCAGCGCCCAGCTCTTCGGGTTGTAAGCCACTCCGGCTGTGCGGCTGGAAACATGCCGCTTCGCCAGATCGTCTTACACCTGTCAGCGCTTTACGGGCACTTGCGCTTTTCGATGTCTAGGCTCCAGCGCCCAGCTCTTCGGGTTGTAAGCCACTCCGGCTGTGCGGCTGGAAACATGCCGCTTCGCCAGATCGTCTTACACCTGTCAGCGCTTTACGGGCACTTGCGCTTTTCTAGGCGAATACGCTGTTTTCGATTTGTTTTAATTGATAGAAATAGGACTTTCTTTCCATCAGTTCTTTGTAGGATCCGCTTTCTACAATCTGACCATTTTCCATAACGACTATCTGATCCATTTTTTCAAGACCAGCCAAGTCATGGCTGATTATGACAAATAGATCTCCCTTACCTTGTCGGAAAAGCTCTTGGTAAATAGCTTGACCAGTCAGGTTGTCGACTGAAGAAACCGGTTCATCGAGAAGCCATAGCGATTTTGCTTTCAAGAGAGCTCGCGCGATTGCCAACCGCTGCTTTTGGCCTCCTGACAGATTCTGTCCTTTTTCTTCTACAGTCATGGTCAACGGAAACAATTCCAGCTGAACTTTGGCTAATGCCTTTTGCAGCTGTTCATCGCTTGCCGCTGCGTCCGCAATCATTAGGTTGCTGCGTATCGTACCATAGAAGAAATGATTTTCCTGTAGCACTACATTCATTTTCTGCCAGGTGGCTTCCTGATCAAGTGTTCCGATAGGATTTCCACCAATTAACAGTTGCCCTTGATCAAGAGGAAAGACATTTAACAGCAATTGCATAAGTGTCGACTTTCCTGAACCACTCGGTCCGACAATCGCGGTCTTCGTGCCCGGCTTTAAATGGATGGAAACATTATCAACTGCCAAACTCTTTTCTCCCGGATAGCTGAAAGATGCTCCTGTGAGCTTGATATCAAGTGGTCCGTCTGCAAGCTGCTCTGTTCCTCGTGGCGCGACCGGCTCTGTGACAATCTCCTCTAACCGCACTGCGGCTTTTCGACTTTCTTCGAAATATGCTGGAAAGGCAGCCATTGGCGCCACATTTTCAAAGGCAGCGATAGAAATCATAACGAGCATGGCTAGATACAAGCCATTTAATTCACCCGCTGCGACAAAATAAGCTCCGACACCCAGCACAAAAAACGACACTAGCAATGCTACAAATGAATTGATAGACTGGGCTAAATTTTCCTCTAGCCCTTCTTTTCGCTGTCCTTCATTATATTGAGCTGCATCAGTTGTCAGCTGCTGTTCTTTGACGCTGAGCTGCTGGTGAATTTTCAAATCCCTAAACCCATAAAGAAATTCTGTGGCTTCAATAGCCAAACTTCCTCGCTTAGCTCTACCTTGTCCATCTGTCCGTCGTTTTCTGATGGAAAAAATTGCTGGAACTGCCACAACCGTCAGCAGCATACCGATGAACATAACAGCAGCAATTCCCATAGAGAAAAATGAGCTGAAGAAAATGGTGCTTAAAAAGACGATCCCTAATACAACTGGTGGATAAAAAACCCGTAGCAAGAAATTCTGTAGGCTTTCTACATCCCCCACGATTCGGGCCAACAAGTCCCCACTCCGGTACTTGCCGAAGATTCCAGGAGCAAGTGGTGCTAGACGCTCAAAAAATGACACTCTCAAATGGCTGAGCATAGTAAACGTTGCCCGGTGAGAATACAAACGCTCTCCATAACGGCTCAATGCCGAAACAAAACCAAATAATTTCAGGCAGGCTGCCATGACAACAAGTGTCGTCATTTGAGAAGTCAACGCCGCTTTGGAAATTAAATAGCCACTTGAACCCATTAATGCGACTCCAGCTACACCTGCTATAAATCCAAAGAAAATGGCAATTGAGACATCCTTCTTCTCAATCAGCGTCAACTTTAAAACATGCTTTAATTCATTCATCGCACGCCGCCTCCCTGCTGTGCTGCTAGCATTTCTTTGTAAGGACCGTAATTTTGCAGCAGTACATCGTGGCTTCCAGCGGCTTCAAGTTTCCCGTTTTCTAGGAAGAAAATGGTATCTGCTCTTCTAATGGTATGAAGGCGGTGAGCCACCGTGATAACCGTTGACGTTTTTTGCAGCTCACGAAGCGAGTTCTGGAGGATTTTTTCAGTCCGCAAATCGAGGCCCGTTGTCGGTTCATCAAATAAAATCAATGATGGTTTCTTTAAAAAAGCACGAGCCAGCGCAATCCGTTGCTTTTCTCCGCCTGATAATCCGCGGCCCGCCTCGCCTATCGGTGTCTCAAAGCCTTGTTCAAGTGTTAACACCATTTCTGCAATTCCCGCCTTTTCGGCAGCTGCCAGTACTTCTTCATCGCTGACTGGCCGATTGGCCCCAATCTCCATATTTTCACGGATAGTACCGGCAAAAAGGTACGGATTTTGTGATATATAGCTTAATTGGTCAAACCAGGACTTTTCGCTGATGGTCTCCCGCGGAACTCCGTTGATCATCAAACGCCCCGTATTTTGTGGCAGAAGTCCCGCCAACAGATGCATAAACGTCGTTTTACCGGAACCACTTTTTCCGACAATCGCCACTTGGCTATAAGGGGGGATTTCTCCATTAAACTGTGCTAGCGCAAATCCCTCTCCATATTGAAAAGACAAATCCTCTAAGGAGATGTGCATAGGTTCAGATGCAAGGGATTCATTGCCCCAAGTCAATGACGAGTGATTTTTCTTGAGCTCAGCACCTAATTGATTGGCTGCCGACACACTGCCACGCGCAGTGTGAAAGGCACTGCCGAAATCCTTAAGTAGATTGAAGAAATCTGGTACTAAAATCAAAATAAAAAATGCTGTAAAAAAGCTAATGCTGTCAAATACGACTAGGCGCAAACCAATTTCAAGCGCGATAATACCGATGCTCAACATAGAAATGTACTCTAACATCAAAGATGATAAAAACGCTGATTTCAACACTTCCATCGTTGAATCACGGAAGCTTAAGCTGCTTTTACGAATGGCCCTCTGCTGTTTTTCAGCCTGACCAAATAATTTGAGCGTCGATAGCCCTTGAAGAATGTCCAAAAAAGTTCCAGAAAATCGGTTAAGTTGCTCCATTTTTTCGTCCGCTTTTTTCTTTGTTCCTTTTCCGACCATCGCCATAAAAACCGGGATAAATGGTGCAGTAATCAAGATGATGACACCAGTTGTCCAGTTTTGAGTGAAAATAACGCCCAACAGCAGCAGCGGAATGATATAAGTTTGGATCATTTGTGGAATGTATTTACTAAAAAACCCATCTACTTCATCCACTGCATCCATCAGCAGGCTGACTTTTTGACCGGACTGGCCTTGAGCCGCAGACAATAATGGATTTTCAGCATAAGATTTTATCAAAGTAGTTCGGAACTCACTCTTTACATCAGCAGCGAGGTTGACACCCGCTCTACCAATTGCATAACCGGCTCCTACACGTAGTAGGATGGCTGCGAACAAACCGCCAAACAACGGCATTAAGCTTTCGAATGCCGCATCCTGAAGAAAAACACGATTTGCAATGAACACGAAAAATAAGGCTTGCCCGATTGTCGCAATCCCTTTTAATAGCGATGCCACTGCCAGGAAGGCCATTTTGTTTTTCCGCTGGAATGCAAGCTGTTTTAACTCATTCATGCCATTCTCTCCTTCGCTTTACCTCCTTCTATTATAGAGCATTTTATGCTGAAACCCTCGTCAGGTGCCCATGAGAGCTGTATTTATCAAAGGCTTTGTTACAACTGTGTTCACAAGTTCCGTCGTTATCTGCACACACAAAACCCTGCGGGCCAAATGCCTGCAGGGTTGGAATGGTTAACTTTCAATTGTTTGTTCATAAGAGCTTGTTGAAAAAATGGCCGTTTTTAACCAAACCATATCTTCGTGTATTTTCAGTTTCAAGGATTGATCAACACATTCTCGGTATTCGGCCGTAAGCTTGACCAGTTCGTATTCGAAAATGGCTAACTCTTCTTCTGTAATCACTGCAAACACCCTCTTAGGTAAGCCGTTTTAGACACCATGCTTTATTACCTATTATAATAAGTCTATTATACCAAAAGATTTATTTTTTTACCATTAAAATAAATTTTTATTTCACAAAAGTAACAATAAGATGGAATAAGATGTTAATCCAAGACAAAAAGCCAACAAACTACTTTCTCTTTCTTCTGGTAATTCTTCTTTTAGGACGTTCAAGATGACACCCCCTGCGAGAAAGGCCGTAAGTACCGAAATAATCCATTCATGAACATCTGCAAAAGCTCCGATTCCCCAGCCGATTAGGATAGAAAAGGCCAGCAGCCATCTACCGTATCGATCGTATTCTTCTTGATGAGTGGCACGCAACCCTTTGTCGTTCGTCATAAAATGAACGCCCATCGCGATGAAGAACAACAACATTCCCCAAACATCTTCATACTCTTCTCTGACAAGGAGATAGCTGATGACACCGTTATACAATGCGAAGGAGATGATATGAACCCAGAAAATACCGGATGTAGCTTGTGGATTTCCTGATTGTTTGTTTTTTCTTTTCGAAGTTTTAACTGAGTGTTCTAAAGCATAGAAGATGACCAGACCAGCCATGGCAATCAGGTATATGTGGTTTTCCAAAAACTGCAGACCGCCATTTTCAAGCTTCCCTTGTAATTCCTTCTGAAAGACACCCAATTCGGGCAATAGATGCATAAAAACATAAGCAACTGATATTCCGCCTGCGATGGAAAGGAATCGGCTACGTGGCAAAACTTTCAGCAGCTTTAAACGTTTTGAAAAAAGGTGGATTCCTACAAATCCAACCGCAAAGATAAAGCTCAGCCAAATCATCTACACGCTTCCTCCTTTTGATATGAATGCTGAGTGACAACTCCTTCAGTATTTCCGCTCAGAAACAGCAGACATCGTATGTTCAAGATAATTCTTCTTTTTACTTATGTCCCCCTAGTTGTAAAAGCGTAAACTAACTGGATAATTAGTGAGTATTTCTTCTATATCCAAATAAAAAAAGCGTCTGGAAAGACGCTTTCTACCTACACCACTCTATACCTTTAGACTTCCGTTTGCTGACTATGCTCAACGGATAATTCACGCAGCTTAAATTTCTGTATTTTCCCCGAAGCCGTCATCGGATATTCTTTTGTGAACTCGATATAGCGTGGGATTTTATGGCGGGAAATTTTTCCTTTGCAATAAGCTTTCAACTCTTCTACACTCAGCTGTTCGCCCTTTTTTAAAATAACCCAAGCCATCAGTTCTTCTCCGTATTTCGGATCAGGCACACCGACTACCTGAACGTCTTGGATAGAAGGGTGCTGGTAAAGAAATTCTTCAATTTCACGCGGATAAATATTCTCTCCTCCACGAATCACCATATCCTTTATGCGGCCAGTGATCGCGATGTAGTCTTCTTCGTCTTGCACCGCAATATCGCCAGTATGAAGCCAACCTTCCCGATCAACAGCAGTTTTTGTTGCTTCTTCATTTTTATAATAGCCTTTCATGACATGGTATCCTCTAGTACAAAGTTCTCCAGGAATTCCGATTTCTACTACTTCTCCTGTTGCCGGGTCGATGATTTTCACTTCCACCTCGGTATGAGGTTTACCGACTGTTGACACACGCTTTTCAATATCGTCATCAGCTCGAGTCTGTGTAATGACCGGTGATGATTCTGTTTGCCCATAAGCGATGGTAATGTCCGATGCGCCCATGTCAGTGATGACTTTTTTCATCACTTCAATCGGACAAGACGACCCTGCCATGATGCCAGTCCGCAGTGTCGAAGTATCGAATGACGAGAATTCGGGATGGTTTAACTCTGCGATAAACATCGTAGGCACCCCGTGAAGCCCTGTGCATTTTTCGTCCTGTACCATCTGCAGCACACGTTTTGGCTCAAACTGCTCCGCGATAATCATCGTTGTAGAATGTGTCACTGCCGCCATCGTTCCGAGGACACAGCCAAAGCAGTGGAAAAACGGCACGGGAATACAGAGCCGATCTTTTTCCGTCAGGCTCATCGTGTCTCCAACCAAATTGCCATTATTGACAACGTTGAGATGTGTCAGCATGACTCCTTTTGGAAATCCAGTTGTGCCCGACGTGTACTGAATATTGATGACATCGTCTGGCTGCATCGAATGGAAGCGTTCCTCAAACTCAAAGTCACTGACTTTTTCAGCAAAATCCTCAAACTCTGTCCATGTATAGATTCCCGGATAGCTATTATTGCTCATGACAATAACTCGCTTAAAATGAGGCAACTTGGCACTTTTAATTTGTCCTTTTTCTGCTGTTGCCAACTCCGGACAAACTGTGTTGAGAATGTCTATGTAGTTCGTCCCTTTAAATTCTTCTCCCAATATCAAAGTCGTCGCGTCCGACTGCTCCAATAAATACTCAAGTTCACTCGACTGATAGCTCGTGTTGACCGTCACCAGTACACCACCCATTTTGCCGGTAGCGAATTGGCTCAACAGCCATTCACGTTTATTGTCTGACCAAATGGCCACATGTTCCCCTTTTTCAATGCCAATTCCGATAAATGCCTTTGCCAGGCGATCTGTTTCATCATCAAATTCTTTGTAAGTTTTTCGAATTCCATGCTCTGGATAAACATACGCCTCTGTTTCCGGATTATGCATGGCTTGTTCTTTAACTACTTGGCCAACTGTTTTCTGTAAAATAACCATTTTCCATCCCCCTAGTTGAAAACGTTTTCAGTCCTCTCTATATTATCACAAAATTCCAAATTAACGGAAGTTGCTGATGTTTCCACACAAACGGAGCGTTCGCTCTTTTTATGCGCTGCATGATAAACTATAGCTATTACATGCTACGGAAGGGACCCATTATGGACTTACAAACAATGCAAGACCAACTTACAGAACGCCTATTGCAGCAACAGCTGATTTCCGCGACCATCAGCCAACCGAGGTCAAAATCAAATGATATTAAGCGCATCAAACTAAAACCCGTTGAAATAAAAAAGAAATACCTGATTCAATTTGAGTACCAACATGAGTATGTTCTGAAGCACGAAAATCTGCCGGTCGAAGAAGCAGCCAGAAAATTGGCTTCGCTGTTCACAGATTTCCGTCAAGCCTTGTTCCAATTTACAGACGAGCAAGTGCAGATCCAGCTTTCTAAAAAATTTAAAATTAGCTGGAAAGCACAGCAGACTGGCGAAAAAAAAGTCGAGCTTTCGCATAACCGCAAAAAGCAGTATTTGCTGGAAGATGGTATTCCATACCCGTTTCTGGTGCGTCTTGGCGTACAGAATACGGATGGAAAAGTCAAAAAACAGAAATACGATAAATTCCGCCAAATCAACCGCTTTATCGAGTTTATTGACGATGCGCTCTCTTATTTGCCGCAGGACCGTACTGTCCGTATCCTCGATTTCGGTTCCGGAAAATCCTATTTGACTTTTGCGCTGTACCATTATTTGCGTATTGAAAAAGGCTTGGACCTCCGTGTCACCGGCCTTGATTTGAAAAAAGAAGTAATCGAGGAATGCCAGCAAATCGCGCAGGACCTTCGCTACGAGCAACTTGAATTCTTGGTCGGCGACATCAACGATTACAACGACGAATCAGCTGTCGATATGGTCGTCACTTTGCACGCCTGTGACGTAGCGACCGACATGGCTTTGGCACGTGCTGTTAAATGGAATGCCAACGTAATTTTAAGCGTTCCCTGTTGCCAGCATGAATTGAATAGCCAGATTGAGGCGCCGGAACTTGGCATCATGCTGCAACACGGGTTGATCAAAGAGCGTTTCAGCGCTCTGGCTACAGACTCTGTTCGTGCGGAACTGCTGTCGCTGGTCGGCTATGAAACCCAATTGATGGAGTTTATCGATATGGAACATACCCCTAAAAACATTTTGATCCGCGCCTATAAAACGGGTCGAAAACCAGCTGCCGGGCAATTTGAACGCTATCGTCAATTTACTGCTCTGCTGTCTGCTAAGCCCTTTCTAGAAAACGAATTGAAGGAGTACTTATGAAACTTAAAAACCTGGTGAATGGTATAATTCTAGCTTTTTCGGTCGTTCTGATCCGGTTTATCGATGTCCAGATCTATGACATGAACATAGTCATCACTTTACTGTTGCTAGTTGCCCTTATCTACGGATCAATGCGGATTGTCGAACGATTTCCGTCTCTCGATCAGCCAGTCAGCAAACGCATGTCGTTTACCGTCAACACACTTGTCATCGTCTCCATCTTTCTGGTATTTTTCATCTTTAAATTGTAGCAAATCAAAAAGAAGCGATAGCCGATTTGGCCGTCGCTTCTTTTTGTCCATCAAGGTGAATTTCTGTTTGGCTTTTTCTGTGCCTGTTCTTCGATAATTTTGTATATATAAGTCTCCACCGTCTCAAGGGTGAAATTCAAATTGCTGGTTTTCAGGTTATTCTTCAAGTAATCCAATTGATGGTCTTCCACGGCCTCCGACTGAAGGTTCAAGGCGTTATTGACATAAAGCATGCCTTCGTTGGTCGGCATCGGACTGTCTACTCCATCTTCTTTTTGGCGCGCTTCCACTTCTTCCATCCCGAAAATTAAGCCCTCTTCTTTCAATCTCTTCATCGCTGTCTCGTAACGCTCTACACCGATTCCCTCAGAAAGCTGCTGATTAAGCTGTTTAATATCCTCCAATGATGCCCCTTTGAAATATTGGGCATAATAAGCCATCAAAATCTGCTCTTTGTCCTGCAATTTTTTCATTGCAATCCCTCCCACGTTAGAACTGTATATAACTCCCTTCCCGATTAAAGGCTTCGTTAGACATTGATACGTAAATTTCTATTGTCTTCCAATCTACCCTAGTGTACTATTAAATTAATACAGTATAACAGGGAGATGGAATTATGAATCAATTACGTGGGTTATTTATGAAAGATTGGACCATCATTAAGGGGTATGTATTATTGGCTTTGCTTTTGGATATCATTATCCCAGTCGGTTCAGCCACACTGTTTCAAGCGGAATTTTACGAAGGACTTCTTGTTTTCTCTGGAACTGTTATGGCGTTGCATACATTGGTTCCGATCGTTCTACTTTCTATTCTATTTACAAAAGAGATGGATCGTCCGGATATATTTTTCCATTCTAGTGCATCAATTCATAAAATCAATGCCAGCAAGCTGCTAACAGTACTTTTTGCAACTGCTATTTCACTGATTTGGATAAGCGCTTTGACATTCATTACTTTACTCTTTGCACCCGATTTAGCTGAAACGAAAAACCTGCTCCCAACTGGCACCATGTTTGCGGCTGGAATCCTTTTTTTCTCTATTCAAATAACGTTTATTTACTATTTTTATTTAACAATTTTTTATACAATGAAATCAAAAATTGGTGGCTTTTCTTATATCGTCACTTTTGGATTATTTATGTTCAGCCTGGAAATGTGGGATCGGTTCAAAACTACTGAACTATATGCTACAGTGACCAATTTCTGGATTATCCCAATAAAAGAGTCCGATCTTTTAACGAATGTATCGCGTGGTTTAATGGGTGCGTTTGAAACTCCTGGTAGGCTCCCCATCGGCGAGTTTCTGATCAGTTCCCTTTTATTGGTCTTCCTATACTTCTTATCGTCTTATTTGTTCGAGAAGAAAGTGAGGGCTTAACATGGGACTCGATTTTGATAAAGACAAACCAATTTATCAGCAGCTGATAGACCGCCTGTCTGGAGACATCATTCGCGGTGTCCGAAAACCCGGTGACAAATTGCCTTCTGTCCGGGAATATGCAATCGAAGTCGGTGTCAACGCCAATACAGTACAACGCGTCTACAAGGAGATGGAATCGATGGAACTTACAGAAACTCGCCGCGGCCAAGGTTCATTCATAACTGAAAATGAAGAGCGCTTCAACCTGTTGCGAAACAGCAAGAAAACGGACTTGGTAAAGTCATTTATTGCCGACGTAGAAGCTTACGGATTTTCAAAGGATGAAATCGTAGAACTTGTCAGGAGGGAAATCACATGATTGAACTGAAGCATATTACAAAATCCTACGGTGCCACCAAAGCGCTGCAGGGTACTACATTAACCCTCGAGACGGGAAAGATAATCGGTATTGCCGGCGAGAACGGCAGCAGCAAATCGACTTTGCTGAAGTCTTTAGCAGGAGTCAGCAAAATCGACAGCGGGTCCATCTTGATCGACGGAAAGCCAGTCTCCCGGAAAGATGCTGAACAGATTGCTTACCTTCCTGATGCCGATATGTTTTATCCGTATTTCACAGTCGATCAATTATTCGCCTATTACAAAAGTCAGTTTGCAGATTTCAGTGAAATAAAAGCAAAACAGGTTCTTGATTTTTTGGAAGTCTCTTTATCTTCGAAAATGAAAAGCCTATCCAAGGGCATGCGTGGCCGAGCAAAAATGGCCGCAACTTTAGGGCGTGAAAGCCGTTATTATTTAATGGATGAACCGTTTTCTGGACTCGATCCGATGGTCCGCGGTGACCTGGTTAAGGGACTGATCCGGTTCACCAATCTTGAGCACCAAACCTTGATCCTGTCGACACATGAAATCCGGGAAGTGGAAACTTTGCTCGATGAATTGGTTTTACTGAAAAACGGCAAGGTGTTGGCGCACAGGCAACTGGATGAAATTCGGGATGAAACGGGTCTGGATATGGTGGAATGGATGACAAATCTGACGAAAGCGGGTGCAGCAAGATGAGTGAGCAGGCATTGGTACAGATTAAAAACCTGTCAAAAACGATCGGTAAAAAAAAAATTATCAAGAATTTGAATCTGGACTTGCACAAAGGACAGATTACCGGATTTCTCGGACCAAACGGAGCCGGCAAGACCACGACCATCCGAATGATGGTCGGATTGATGAAGCCGACGGAAGGCGATGTATTGATCGATGGCCAGTCGGTAAAGCACCATTTTGAAGAAAGCATCGAGAAAGTCGGAGTTATCGTCGAAAACCCCGAAATGTACAAATACATGTCGGGCTATAAAAACCTACTTCACTTTTCCCGAATGCATAAAGGCATTTCAAAAGAGCGAATCGATGAAGTCGTGAAACAAGTTGGCATGCAGAAGCGCATCAAGGAAAAAGTGGGTTCTTATTCACTTGGCATGCGCCAGCGCCTTGGTCTCGCTCAAGCGCTTCTTCACGACCCCAAATTCCTCATTCTGGATGAACCCACTAACGGGCTTGATCCGTCTGGTATCCGTGAGTTTCGGATCTATCTGCAAAAAATCGCACAAGAAAATGACGTCGCAATTTTTGTGTCGAGTCATCTATTGTCTGAAATCGAATTGTTATGCGACCGGATTGCCATTATACAAAACGGTGAATTAATTGATATTAAAAGTGTCAATGAACTTCAGCAATCCCGCTATTATATTCAAGCTGAACCATTGGAGATTGTCGGCGAAGTGCTGACGGGGGCTGGATTTCCTGCAGTGTTGCATGACAAAGGCTATTTAATCGATTCTGGAGCAGAACACATTCCAGGAGCCATCAACCTATTGGTCGGAGCCGATGTCCGAATTTTTGCCGTTCAGCCTTATCGCGAGACACTGGAATCCCAATTCCTTGAAATGACCGGAGGTGGAGAAATTGCTCAAGCTCATACAGAATGAATGGATGAAGTTATGGAGTCGTAAATCTTCCTGGATTATGATTATTCTACTAGTAGTCATCCTGCTCAGCTCTGCTGCCATCACCAAATGGGTCGATGATTCGATGAGTGCCAGCAATACAGAGACTTGGCAGCAGGTAGAAGCGAGCCAAATGGCGTACAATTCAAGCATGTTAGAGGACAGCAACTTAAGTGAAGGTCAGCTTGAGTATTTTGAAGGTCAAGTAGCCGTTTCCGAACATCGTCTCGAAAACAACATTGCTCCTTATGAATACAACAGCATGCAGCAAGGCGTCGTTGAATCGTATATCATGATGTCCGTTGTCACTTTGTTCACTGTTATCGTTGCTGGTGGCATTGTGGCTGCCGAATTTTCGCAGGGCACCATCAAAATGCTGTTGACGCGCCCTGTTAAACGCTGGAAAATCTTAAGCTCGAAGT
Organism: Planococcus antarcticus DSM 14505; assembly: GCF_001687565.2. Taxonomy (NCBI): domain Bacteria; kingdom Bacillati; phylum Bacillota; class Bacilli; order Caryophanales; family Caryophanaceae; genus Planococcus; species Planococcus antarcticus. The sequence continues at coordinate 448,676 of NZ_CP016534.2, read as the reverse complement.
ATATTGCTACGATGCTCTACGCATTGTTGCTGGCGATAGTATTATTCATCGTAACTGCATTGGCAGGCTTAATTTTTTACGGTGTCAGTGATGGAACACTGCTTGTCTGGAACGGTTCAGAGGTAGTAGAAGGATCGTTCTGGCTAGAGGGCCTTAAACTGGTCGCACTCAGTTTTGCCAGCGTCTGGATGATCGGTACTTTCGCCTTTATGCTCGGCACCGTATTCCGTTCCAGCTCTCTAGCTATCGGCTTATCGATTTTCCTGTTGTTCACAGGCGTTCAAGTGGCATTCCTATTACAGAATTATGAAATCGTCAAATACTACTTGTTCACTCATACGGACCTGACACAATTTTACACTGGCAACATCCTGATTCCGGATATCACCATATCAATGTCCATTCTTGTATTGATCGTTTACTTCCTAATATTCATGGCCATCAGCTACTGGACATTCGGAAAAAGAGACATCACAGCTTAACCGAAAAGCGCAAGCAGCCGTGTAGATTTGACGGGCATAAGACGCTCCGGCGAAGCGGCATGTTTTCAGCCGCACAGCTGGAGTGGCTTATGACCCGAGAATCTGGCTGCTGGAGTCTAGACACCGAAAAGCGCAAGCGCCCATGGAGATTTGACGGGCATAAGGCAGACCGGCGAAGCGGCGTTCTTTGCCGCAAAGTCGGGTTGACTTATGACCCGAGAATCTGGGCGCTGGAGCTGGACACCAAGAAAAGCGCAAGCGCCCGTGGAGATTCGACGGGCATAAGGCAGACTCAAAAAAATTATAAAAAAACGAAAGCTGGCCCAGAATCTCTGGGTCAGCTTTCGTTTATCCATTCTACCAATGCCTCTACTACTTGGTCCTGCTGTTCGATTGCAGGTATTTCGGCTGGGTTATCGCCTTTTTGTTCCCCATATAAACCGAATTGCGCATGATTGCCGCCTTCAATTTCCACGAAGACGCTGTTATTTGAGAACAGCTCCCGACTTTCTTCAATAGCTTCAACTGTCGACAAGCCATCCCGCTCTCCATATATCGACAGCATCGGCAAGCCGCTGCTTGAAAAATCACTCGCAGGATAAGCACCCAGAAAATAAAGCCCGGAGAGCTTCGGTGAAGGATCTTCTGAATAAAAAGAAGCAGCTACACCGCCCAGAGAGTGGCCGCCAAGAAACCATTCTTCGACTTCTGAATGCTCGTCGATCACATCAGCTGCTGTTCCAGAACCGAGTATCCCAAAATTCAACGGCAATTGAGGAATCGACACTACAAAGCCTTGTTCACTTAAGGATTGCCCAAGATAGGCGTAAGCTTCCTTTTCGACCTTGGCACCCTGATACAGGATTACGCCTTTGCCGTTCGGCGATTTCGGCTGAAAAATCAGTCCTTCTCCATCACTTTCAATCGCATCCAAATCTACTTTTTCGGCCAAGGTGGCACTTGGTTCATAATCGAACTGAGCATAAACAACAAAACCGACAACCGCAATCATCAATAACGCAAAAACTGTCATTACAATACGGAGCAGTCATTTTTTCATCGGGACACCTTCTGTCTGAGCCTATTAATAAGCCAAGCCTACACGGCTCTGAATGAATTCCTGTGATTCTAGCTGACGATAGGCGAATTCTGCCGTATCACCAACTGTGATCTCTTTGCCTTCTTTGGGCAGCAACTCTTTTTCTGCACGATAATTGCCTCTGGCATCGCCGTCCGGTAAGTAGGTTGGACAAACAATCGTCCAATGAAGAGACGTTTTTTCAAACAACCGATAGACGGCTTCGTGCTCCTCGGCAGCAAAAGTCAATTTACGCTTAGAATCTCCGCCTTCGTAGCGAAGTAAACCCGGGCTCAGCCGGCTGTCTAAAATTCCGGCCGTTCCGATTGTAATTACCCGTTTGATATCATGATTTTCCATCGATTGGACGATTAAAGGTGCAGCCTCAGACAAAGTTGTCGTCCGATCTGTGCCAATGGCGCTGAAAACTGCCGTAGTTCCTACAATTGTTTTTTCAATATCTTCCGCATTCCGCACATCTCCCAAGATAATTTCCAGATTTGGATGTGCCTGTAGCTTTTCTGAACGGACTAAAGCCTTTACGTGATGGCCATCAGCGAGAGCATGCTTAAGAATCTCACCTCCGACACGGCCGGTCGCTCCAAATATCGCTAGCTTCATTGATTTCCCTTCTTTCATTTAATTTGAAAAGATTAATGTACGTTCTATTTGAAATGGTACCCTTGTTTTGCCAATACTTCCTTTATGTCTTCACGATGCGGTTTGCCCAGAAAATCGGCCATTTGCTGTGTCCAAGTTGCAATTTTCTGATTCGAACCGCGGCCGGCATAATAAGCTTGGATCGTGCTGTCGTATTCTGGCAAAAGAGTTTCGTATTTGGCTTCGTCGTATTCGTTTTCGTGCAAAATCGCTCCGACTGGCAAGCGAGGCTTGACTCCATTGGCCTCGTCCGGTACACCAATTGTCAAACCATAAACCGGGAAAACCCCTTCCGGCAAACCGACCAACTCGCTAATGGCTTCCATATTATTACGGACACCGCCGATATAACAGATTCCGTAGCCTTTTGACTCTGCTGCTAATACTAGATTTTGCGCGAGCAACCCGACATCCGTTACAGCGACGATCAGGTTTTCTGCACGGTCAAAGACAATTTCCTGTTCCTGTAATCTACCCGCATGCTGCAGGCGATTATAATCGGCACACATTAAGAAGACAGCTCCCGCCCCTTCCATTTGCTTGGCATTTTTAGATAACTCGCCTAATTTTTTGCGCTTTTCAGGGTCTGTCACCCATACGATCGAGTAAGCTTGGACAAAATGGGAAGTGGCCGCATGCTGTGCTGCCTCGACCAGTTCACTGACTTCCTCTCGCGACAATTGTTTTTCTTTATAATTTCGCACTGAAGCATGTGTTTTCATTAACTCGATAGCCATTAATTGCATCTCCCTCTTTATTCGTTTCTCTTATCGTACCAAATTCTTCACTATGATACTGTTTTAGTGATTTTTGCTACAATAGAAGCAATAGAGGTGAAAGATTTGAAACATACAAAGACTGCTTTTTCCATTCTTTTCTTATTAATTCTTGGTGGTTTTTTATTCATATGGCTGGAAAATGAACTGGCATTCCGGGAAGAGTTGGATGGGCGTCCTTTGCCTTCTGGACTACACCCCATCGTGGAAGAAAAAAGCGACTTACTGGTTGCCCAAGCTGCTGAGATTGGTATCGATATTCTGATTACAGACGGCTACCGCTCGCCTGAGGAACAAGACAGGTTGCACAACCAGGGCCGCAGCGCACCTGGGACTGTCGTCACCTATGCAGAAGCCGGAGAATCCTACCATAATTACGGGTTGGCCATTGATTATGCTCTGCGACTTGATGATGGTTCGGTTGTATGGGATATTACACGGGATGATAATGACAATGGTGAAAGCGATTGGTTCGAAGTCGCGGCCATCGGCAAAAAATTGGGCTTTGACTGGGGTGGCGACTGGCAGCGCTTTAAAGATTATCCTCATCTGGAAATGACTTTCGGTTTGTCAATTCGCGAGTTGCAACAGGGATGGCGTCCAGAAGATAAGATGAAGTGAAAAAGAACTTTTCGATGGCTCCAGAAAACCCTACGAAATCGCTACACAAAACGATCTTAAAATAAAGTAATAAAAAAGCCAAAACGCCCTCCAAGTAGAGAGGTTTTCGGCCTTTGACGATTCTGTTTTCTGGAGTAATTTTCTATTCATTAGATTCTTCTGTTTTTGCTACTCACCGTGTGCCCAGGCAATACGTGGATCAATCTGTCTCGTCATACGCACCATGACAGGCTGAAAACCCATTCTCGGCCAGAAGTAAGAAGCCAATTGGTTTGCTGTATTCCAGTCAGCAACAAGATAGTCGAACCCCTGTTTTTTCATCTCACCAAAGCAATGATTTGCTAACGCACGCCCGACTCCTCTGCCGCGAAGATCCGGATTTGTAGAGGCAGCGGGTAGTTCTGCACAATTCTCGGGTGTCACCAAACTCAACGGATCTTCTTTGCGGAAGTAGACATGGAATCCGGCGATTTGATCTCCCTGCTTGGCCATCCATAAGTAAGCATTTTCATCTTCGGTCAAGGCCTCATAGCTTTCCTTGACATCTTCTAAAGTTTCCCGTGTGATAGGTAGCCAAGAAGGCGCTGTTGCCTGGTGAATGCTGTTCCACATGGCCATTTTCTTCAGCAGCGGTGAATCTTCCCTATCGCCTTTGCGAAATTCAAGCTTCGCAATTGCGCCATTCTTCGGTTCGAAATCATCTAATGAAAGAACCCCATATTTTTGGTCAAAACTAAACGATTGATCCAGCCACTGATCAATGACTGCATCGTTGCCAAGAGGCGCCAACAGCATGTGGTGAAAGTAGCCATGCTTAATCCATTCAGCTCCAGCATTTGCATATAGCAGCCTCAATAAACGAGGATGCTCGTGTTCGCTAATGGCGATGGATTCATAATCCATCCAAACATAACGGCCATGCTTGTCATCTTCTTTAAATTCGTAAATCAAGTAACCGATAACGTCAATACCTCTGACTGCAACAATCCCGTTGATGAAAGGACGCTTTAATAACTTCCGCACGACTGCTTCTGTATCATCAATTTCTTCAAATCTTTCAGGTAAAAAGCTGAAGATTTTCCGTTCTCGCACTTGACGCTTTGCCAGCAGAACTGATATTTGCCGAATATGCTTTTCTTCCATTCCCGTAATTTGAATCATCCATTATCACTCCTCTGAATGAAGTTTCACTTCCAATATTCCGTAATTGCCGGCTTTCACTTTTTCACCAAACCGGACTGGAACCGGCTCTACGAAAATAGGACCATCTATGATGATTGTGTGGAATTCGCCTTCTTCACCGCAGGCATCTACCCCTGCAGCTTCGAGTTCACTAATCAGTTCATGCGTAAACTCACGTCCTAAAAAGCGTTCGTCCAAGCGCTTGGTATCAACAACGGTAATGATAGCCCGAAATCCTTCGTCGATCAATTCTTCCAGTAATTTCTTACGCGGCTCCTGCCACAGCGGATGGCTGACATCTATTTCTGCCTCTGCACTAACTTTTTGCACCCATTCCAAGTGGTCCTGCAAATCGATATCGCCGTAGACTCCCATGTCGATGCCTTGCGCTTTGAAGCTCTTCAAATGTTTGATGAATTCCTTTTCATACCCCGACCAGCTAGCTTTTCCAATAACTAAAGGCAAACCCATCCGTTCAGCCTGTGCTTTCATAACTTCAATCGGCAAGCCATGTGAACGGGATTTGGTGCCATCTTCTTCAAACATTGTAAATAATGCAAGCGGTACATGCCCTTCTAGCACTGCACGGTAATAGGCAAGCGATGAATCTTTCCCGCCGCTCCATGACATAACAAATGATTTTTGCATAATGCACCTCTTTTTTATATTTCTGTGTTGTTGTAACTAGTTCGCCACAGCTTGATTAAAACCCTTTTGTACAGATTCATTTTGATGTTCTGAAATAAGTGGAAACGCTATCTAACTATCCGAAAGCCTGCCTGCCTCGCACAAATCCATATTTATTGAAACTCTACCTGTTTAACACGTTAAAACACAGGGAAAACTTTACTATACTCAAAGGAGGCAGAAGCATGCAACAGCATAAATTATACGTAAACGGTAAGTATACAGAATCCGCAGGAACGGAATGGATTGACATTATTAATCCTTCGACTGAAGAAGTCATTTCGCAGATTCCCAAAGGAAACAAAGAAGATGTCGACCGTGCCGTAGACGCCGCATTTCAAGCACAAAGAGCGTGGGAACTGACACCAAACATCGAACGCGGTAAAATTGTCCGCAAACTCGGAGACAAAATCGCAGAAAGACGTGAGACATTTATTGACCTACTGCAAGAAGAGCAGGGAAAAAGCTATGAATTGGCAAGTGGCGAAATCGATCTTGCTATTGATTACTTCCATTACATGTCAGAATGGGCAAGACGAATCGAAGGTGAAATTCTGCCGAGCGACCGGCCGAATGAAAATATTTTCATCTTTAAGAAACCGATTGGCGTCGTAGCTGGCATTATTCCTTGGAATTTCCCGGTCTTCATACTCGCTAGAAAAGTAGCAACTGCCTTGGTAACCGGCTGTACGATTGTCATAAAACCAAGCCAGCAAACACCGAACACTGCCATGGAATTCACAAAAATCATCCATGAGATGGACGAGATTCCAGCGGGTGTCTACAATGTTGTGACTGGAACTGGCTCCGAAATCGGCAACGCACTTGCGTCACATAAAAAAGTGCAACTAGTTACCTTGACCGGCAGCGTGCCAGCGGGTACCAAAGTGATGGAGGCTGCTGCGCAGAACATTACCAAAGTTAATTTGGAGCTGGGCGGCAAAGCTCCTGCTATTGTCACTCAAAATGCGGATCTCGACTTGGCTGCAGAAGCCATCGCCACTTCTCGCTTGGCAAACAATGGGCAGGCGTGCACAAACGCCGAACGGGTGTATGTGCATGACAGTGTTGCAAATGAATTCACAAACAAGCTTATTTCTGTGTTTGAATCGAAAGTTATGGGAGACCCACGCCGGAACAAAGAGGCGGACATGGGACCACTTGTCAGCCAGGATCGGCTCGATACTGTAGATGACATGGTTAAGCAAGCAGTCACAGAGGGTGCCACTGTCGCAATCGGCGGCGAACGCGACAGCAGCCAATCCGGCTTTTTCTACAAACCGACTATCTTGACAGGTGTAGAGCATGATTCGGCCATTATCCGAGATGAAATTTTCGGTCCCGTACTGCCGATCACCACCTACAGCACCTTGGAAGAAGCTATCGAAAAAGCCAATGATACAGAATTCGGCTTATCTTCATCCGTCTACACAGACGATTTGAACGAAGCTATGCAAGTTGTCAACGAAATGAAGTTTGGTGAAACCTATGTGAACCGTGAGAACTTCGAAGCTGTTCAAGGCTATCACGCCGGCATGCGAAAATCCGGACTCGGCGGCACAGACGGCAAACACGGCATGGAAGATTTCCTTGTCACACAAGTGGTTTATATGCAGTATAAGACCGGAAAATAACTACATGCAAAAACACTCTTCCTTTTTTCGGGAAGAGTGTTTTTTGGAAACTTGAATGAATCAGAAAAAAGCGACTGGGGTTTTCCCAGTCGCTTTTCATCTTTTTATTTTCCTACCATGTTCTCGGGTTTTACCCATTCGTCGAACTGATCAGCAGTCAAATGTCCGCTGTTTACGGCAGATTCTTTTAACGTCGTGCCGTCTTTATGTGCTTGTTTCGCAATTGCTGCAGCTTTTTCGTAACCGATATGCGGATTCAACGCTGTAACCAACATCAAAGAATTGCTGACGTGGTTTTGGATAACATCCAGATTGGCTTCGATGCCCACTGCGCAGTGATCATTGAAGCTGACTAAGCTATCTGCCAGGAGACGGACAGACTGTAGGAAATTGTAGGCAATGACTGGCTTGAAGACATTTAATTCAAAGTTCCCTTGACTTGCCGAGAAGCCAATTGTTGCATCATTGCCCATTACTTGAGCCGCAACCATCGTTAATGCTTCGCTTTGAGTCGGGTTGACTTTACCTGGCATGATCGAGCTACCAGGCTCATTTGCAGGAATCGTGATTTCGCCGATCCCGCTACGTGGACCACTTGCCAACCAGCGAACGTCGTTTGCAATTTTCATGGCGTCTGCAGCCAATGCTTTAATGGCACCGTGCGTGTAAACCATTTCGTCATGGCTTGTCAGCGCATGGAATTTGTTTTCTGCAGAAGTGAAAGAAGTTCCAACAGCTTCGCTGATAAATTCTGCAACTGATGGACCAAAAGTCGGATCGGCGTTGATGCCTGTTCCCACTGCCGTACCACCGATTGCCAATTCACGCATGTATTCAACGCTTTCTCGGATCATGCGCTCACTTTTTTCAAGCATATGTCTCCAACCGCTGATTTCTTGTCCAAGTGTCAACGGCGTCGCATCCTGAAGATGAGTACGTCCAATTTTAATGATTTCGTCAAATTGCTGCGCTTTCTCATCCAATGTTACCTTTAGCTTCTGAACAGCAGGTACCAAGTTTTCAGTTACCGCTAAAACGCCTGCAACGTGCATCGCTGTCGGATACGTATCGTTAGAGCTTTGAGACATGTTCACATCATCATTTGGATGAAGTTTTTCATCAGAATTCTGTTCTGTCAAAATCTCATTACCGCGACGAGCCAGAACTTCGTTCATGTTCATATTAGATTGTGTACCGCTCCCCGTCTGCCAGACCACCAATGGAAAATGATCATTCCACTTGCCTTTGATAACTTCATTTGCAGCAAGTTCAACAGCTTTCATCTTCACTTCAGACAACTTCCCAAGTTTATGGTTCGCTTTGGCTGTCGCTTTTTTCAATTGGGCAAAGGCCATGACCACTTCATGCGGCATACGCTCCGTGCCGATTGCAAAGTTCTGTACGCTGCGCTGCGTTTGAGCGCCCCACATTTTATCTGCTTCAACTTGAATTTCACCAATCGTATCCTTTTCTGTACGATACTGCATTCCATTCACTCCAATTCTGGTTTCTATGTATCCTTCTCTTCTATTATAACCACATCCACCAGCAAAAAAGCGACTTTTGCAGTTAAAAGTCGCTGGTTTTGCTGCTAAAAAATTCTTCTATTATCGCTTCATCAGAATGGGGAATATACTCGCCTTTGACGATTTGTGCACCGTTGATTGAGCCGCTGGACAGCAGGATCAGATCATCCGGCCCACTTTCCTGTAGGGCTGCCAGAACTGCTTCGCGCCGTGAATTGGCAGTCACCACTCGCTGCTTGTAAGGCGTTGTAAAACCTTTCAATACTGCATCGACTACAGTGCCCGGCTCATTGTCGCCAGGATGATCGACAGTGACGACAAGAACGTCGGCTTTTCCTTCAGCTGCTCTCGCCATTTTCGGCATTTTCGAAAAATCCCGTATACCGATGCCTGCAATGAGTGCAATTAAACGATTATGCGACAATTTTTTCACTTCTTGCAGTACGGCGGCCAAAGCGACTGGCGTATGGGCATAATCCAGAATGATTTTCCGATTTTCAGGGCCGTGGATCATTTGAAAGCGACCTTCGACCTGTGGCATGTCAGACAAAACAGCTAAGATATCTTCCAGCTGAACGCCTGACAAAATAGCCGTACCAATCGCTGCCGTCAGATTAGCTGCATTATATTCACCAAATAGCGGCACGTGTACTGGCCACCGCTTTTGCTGATAGCATAAATCAAACTTCAATCCGGTATCTGAAGATTCACAAGCTGTCCAAATTAGATCAGCACCAGAATGCAGCTGATTGCTGTATGTCAGATGAGGATAGTCAATGGCTTCCAGAATCTCCTTTGCCATCCCTTCGTCATCGATATTAACTACGGCAGCTTTGGCTTGTTTGAACAATAAGAGTTTCGACTGAAGGTAGTGGGTAAATGTCTTATGGTACTCCAAATGTTCTTCTGAAATATTGGTGTGGATGGCGACATCAAAATTAATGCCCTCCACACGCTTTTGATCTAACGCAATAGAAGAAACTTCCATCGCCACTGCCCGATCTTCTTCAGTCACAAACTTCGCAAAAATTTTATGGATATCAGAAGAAATTGGAGTAGTTGGGGTGCTTTTGTAGAAAGGGATTTTGCCATTCGCGCCTATAATTCCAGTTGTCCCAATGAATCCACAAGCAATACCAAGGAGGTTGAACAAATTGTAGACATAAGTCGCTGTCGTTGTTTTTCCATTAGTTCCTGTAACACCTACTTTAAACAAGCTTTTTTGGGGAGAATCATAAAAAAAATCGGACACATGAGCAAGTGCTGTCCGGACATTAGCAACCACTGCAAACGAAAGTTCCGGATATTTTTCGGCATAATACACAATTATCTGTTTGTTTGAACCGATAATTGTGGATGCTCCATTTGCGATAGCTTCATCGATATACAAATGTCCATCAGTATTTTCACCCGGCACACAAAAGAAAGCGCAGCCTTGAGTAACATGTGTTGAATTGTACTCGATTGAATTAATGTTTGATTTTTTAGGTCCAAATTGATCGATTACAGGGAAAGACGGGATGCTGGCGAGTTGTATCTCCATTAAAAAGCTCCTTAGGGAAAAAAATTATGTCAAATACCTATAGTTTCACAGGAACATGTATCATTATTCTATCATTTCCCTCTGATAGCGCCAACATTTTCAGTCGAATTACGTCGAATTTTTCTAAAACAGAAGATTTTATGCATGCATTTACCAACACAAAGAAACCCTTGCCCAAGAATATCTTTGAGCAGAGGCTTTTGTGGCTATTTGCATTTCGAGTTCTTTTCGGTGAACTCATCATGCATGTATTCAACTATTGGTACAATCTAGTTTGCCCGTCAGATTTCTGAGTGCAGCCATCCACAGCCCACCTTCATCTTATATTTCACTCCTAAATATCATTTTCTTCATAAGCCTCAATGGTCCCAGGCCTGCACATATAAAGTATCGCCACTCACTTCAACAATCAATACTTTCTCGTCTTGACCGATGGCTTCATTGTCAAAGCCGGTTGCACGCTTTGAAATCACTCCGGCATAAGTCTCCAAAATCACTTCCCCGTATCCGTCTACAGGAATCGGAATGGTGACATCAGCTACTTTTCCAGGTAGTGATTCTTCCGAATAGGCAATTGTTGGCTCTACGGAAGAAAGTGGCAATAAAATAAAAACGTAAAGTAATAAGTCTAATACAAATGCAAATCCGGCAGAAATCGCCAAAACTGACCATTCGTTAAATTCTGTAGCTGTTTCCAACAAAAAGCCGATTGCAGAGCCGATTGTAATAAAAGTAAGAATGACGGTTGGATTGATTATCGGCAAAGCATCTCTGAGGTCAACAATGTCTCCGAAAAAGACACATAGCACAGTGAGCGCTCCTGCTACTAGAAGGATATACATATAGAGCTGTTCCATTTGCATGCCAAAAATCATCGTACCAAAACCTCCCAATCCAGTAAAATATTTTCCATCTTATTTATTAATACGAATAACGCTGGAAGAAGTTGCAGAATTCTTTGAAATCCAACAAAAAAAACCCGTTCTATTATAGAACGGGTTTTGCGAATTGAAGTTCATGAAAACCTTGTACCAGTTGAAATCCGATTCCTACATATCCTTCGTTAAGCAATTGCTGCTGTTTTTCGAGATCATCTAGTTTCACAGTGACATAGTTATCATAACGGACGACAGAATTTTCCAAGTCCTTCACCAGGATGTAGCGTTTTAATCCATCGTACTTTTCCTTCAGGGCAGCAATATGCATTGCCTGGGTAAACTTGTCTTTCAGGCTAGGGATATTCATAGGCGCGACAGTACAGCAGACGTAGCGGAATTCCTCATCAAGATTAGGCAATTCTTTCATGATGACTTCAGCTAATTTTTGCTGGAGACGATTCCCTCTATATTCAGGAAGAACCACGGAAATTTCCTGATAGATCACTTTCCGCAACTGTTCCGGAGGTAGGCCGATATCCCAGCCCAGATGCTCTTCATCGATTTCGGGAATCAGTAATGCCCTAAAACCAATCAACTCGCCTTCGACAAAAGCACCCACCAGAAGCCCACGTTCGTTCAGGATAAATAAGAACTCCTCAGTAGTAAGAGCCTGAAGCGTGGCCTTTTCGGGAAGCAACTCAATTACTTTTCCTTGAATTTGTTCTATTACGGGTAGATCTTCCAAATACAACCGCTTCATAGAAAAGGGAAGTTTTTTATGAAGCACTTGGTTCGTTATTGTGCCTTCATGCAGTAACTTCATCAGCCATTCTCCTCCACATATTTATGTAGCTTTAGAATACCACTTCCATCTAGGAACGTCTGCAAGTTTTTCCAATTACCCCATTAATTAAATTATCTTATTGGTGGGTTCGAAAACAGAGCATCTGCTTTCTCTTTCAAAAACCTTTCAATTTCCTTTTGATTGCGCAGAAAAATGACTTGGTTGTGAGGACTTTCTTCTATAAATTGCTTCATCCTTTTTCTCATCTTCACTTTTCTAGCGCTGTATGTAGAAATGATGAACATCAAAAAGTCTTTATCTAGCTTTTCAGGACAGCCATGGGCCATATCTGGACGTGTTTTCCCATGATTCATGATGCGGCGCTTGACCACTCGATACAAGCAAACGGCTAAAGGAAGTTCCAAGTAGACGATGGCATCCGCCTTTTGGCTTCGGATTTCGTAGGTACTTGTGTAGTTCCCTTCGATGATCCAGCTGTCCTGCTCAACCAATTGCTGCTGTTTCCCCCAAAATTCTTTATCGCTACTTTCCACCCAACCAGGCTTCCAAAAATAAGCATCCAAGTGATAGACAGGGATTGCTGATATGTCTGCCAATTTTCTTGAAAAGCTTGATTTGCCAACTCCTGATGACACACCAAGCACCATAATTCTTTGCATAAACGTTTCTCCCCACTCTCAACTTGTTTAGTTTTTTTATTATAATTCAAGACGGAATACAACAGTAGCAAAAAGAATATTTCATAATCACTTGCAATACATGTAACCCCATGTTATTCTAAGGAAGAATTATTTTTGTTCGGATAACTTTTTATAAAGTGTCAGATGTTCATCTGCAAGATTTGAGCAAGGATAGTAATACAATGTATGCTCACGCATACGAGGAGGAAATACACATGGAACAAGGTAAAGTAAAATGGTTTAACTCAGAAAAAGGATTTGGCTTCATCGAACGCGAAGGCGGCGACGATGTATTCGTACATTTCTCTGCAATCCAAAGCGAAGGCTTTAAATCACTTGACGAAGGTCAAGAAGTAACGTTTGATATCGAGCAAGGCCAACGCGGTCTTCAAGCTACTAACGTTCAAAAAGCTTAATCTAAAGCTAACTTATCAATGAGCTCTTCTTCGGAAGAGCTCATTTTTCATTCATTTTCATGGAGCCGCAGCCAGTGAGATCTTGGTTGCGGCTTTTTTATGATTTATTTCAAATATGCAACTTCTCATAAGACCTCCATTCTTTTCGACCTTTTCTCCCCATTAAAAAAGACAGCATTTGCCCTATCGGCAAATACCGTCTTACATTTCTTTCTAATTCAGCCAAAAATACAGCTGAAAAACCACGAAAATCAAAATACATAAGCCAATTGTTCCGAAAACGATCGCCATCGCCAATTTCTTTCCGGTCATACTGTCACTCCTTTTCCATTCTCATTTCTTCAATGGTTCCGTTAATTTCATAAGTGCCTGTATCTTTATTCGACAAGACTGTCAGAATGCTGCTGTCTGCCGGGTAAAATGCAGAATGGAAACTGACGCCGGGATCGTATCCCGTGACATGATATTTTAGGACTCCATCTCCTCGGCATTGAATCCATAATCCATAGCCGTAGTCTCCGTCTTTTCCGGATGCATGTACTTGGAGCATCGTCTGCAGCATTTCTTTCGTCACTAAAACGCCTTCCATTAAGCAATTCCAGAAGTTCGCCATATCATTTGCAGTGACATAAGCTCCGCCATCAGCACCGCCCCGGATTGGAATGGCATATTGATTTGTTCGCCACATTCCATCTTCTTCAATATAGCCCAAAGCCGTTTGTCTCGGCAGGCGATCCAGACGGAAATAACCCGAGCTCTGCATCTTGGCAGGAGTAAAAATCTGTTGTTCTATAACTTCAGCAAACTCTTTTCCTGTGACTTGCTCAATAACAAGGCCCAGCGCAATAAATCCGGCGTTATTGTAACGGAATCTTTCACCCGGCTGGAACATCATCGGCTGGTCTTTAAATAAGGGAATAAAATCTGAAGCGGTTTCCATCAAATACATGGGCTGTTTTTTCCACAGTTCTTCAAAATCGTCCATCACCTGTTCATCAAAATAATCTGGTATGCCCGATGTATGCGTCAATAATTGATGGATGGTGACGTCAACATGCGAAAAATCCTGCGGTAGCAGCTCGGATAGTTTATCGTTGAAATCGAGCTTTCCAGCCTCCACCAATTGGCATACCGCAACAGCCGTGAACAATTTGCTACCGGATGCAATGCCGAACCTTGTATCGACAGCATTCGGCCGTTCGTCAGCACGATTGGCAAATCCTCTTGCGGTCGTCCAGGTTTCCTTCCTCTGCAGATAAGCGACACCTGAAAAATCGACATCCTCCATTTTATCCATAATCAGATTACTTGATTTCTTTTGCTGAAATCGGCCATCTTCTGTAATGATGATTTGGCGACCATCAAATAGCTCGATCGATAAGGGATGCGTTTCACTTTTTTGTTTCGAAAAATACCACGTACGCTTTGGTGCCACTAATATAATATAGGCATTTCCACTCCCCAGGAAATTCAATGCTTTCGGATCAATCCCTTTATTGCCTCGAACTGGGATGTCCATTTCCTCTATCTGCTCACCAACTTCTTCGACATTTGGTGTGGTGATGCTCACTTCGCTGATATCGAGCAGAGAGTCCACTGTAAAATTACCCATACGGTCGATGCTACGCCGCGCGATAAATTCAATGACATTACCGGCAGGATCTTGAAAATAAAAAGCATCAGCATCGAAATTAGCGTAAAAGACTTCATCCATGCCTTCTTGGCGATTCAAAGTTACCCGCTCACTGGCCCACCATTTGGCAAGCGTAAACTGGTTACCTGGAATGTTCAGTGCAAAATGATAGGTCGCGGAGCTTTCGGATTCCTGAAAGACCAATTGGGATTTTCCAATTGACAGGGTAAAGCTGCTTTCATCTTCTTCAACAATCCGAAAGCCCAACTGATATTCATAAAATCCTTTCATATCCTCTAACTGATTTGTGTATAAGGTCACCTTTTTAAACATGTCCTCACTCCTTGCCTTAAGCATACCGAAAAATCTGATCATTTACCTCTAATTAGCAATAAAAAAAAGAGCACTGGGCTCTTCTTTTCTGTCGTTGCCTAAATACTCAAGGTGGCAATCAGCTGCTTACCGTATAGCGGAGCCTGATCATGTCGCGGCATTCGATGCCATTTTCAAAAATAGGCTCCGGATAATTCCGTTTGAAAAAGTCTGAATCAATAGCATGGATGCGAAATCCACATTTCTGGTAAAGCGCAAGCTGGTCCAGACTTGAATTGCCAGTACCAATTTCCACAAACTGAAAACCGCGATGCATTGCTTCAGTTAAAGCACGCTGTAGAAACTGCCGTCCATAGCCTCGGCTGCGGAAACTTTCTGCAACCACCAAATTCTTGATTTCAACGGTTGTGTTCGATAGAGCGAGCAGAACATATACGCCTATCACTGAACCTTCCCGTTCCGCAATCATGCACCAGCCAGCTGCACAATAAGCACGAACCAGTCTTTCCGAAGGGTCCGCTTCCAATAATAACTCCATCGGCAGCGGTTCATGAGCCTGCAGCAGACGGAATTTCATCATTTCTTTTCTTTAAAGCCTTGATCAATCAAATAATCTTCAGCATTGTCGAAAGTCCCAAAACTTTCTTCCAGGTTTTTCCCTGTATAGACATTCCAGAATGGCTCTTCATAAACTAAATCTAACTTCTCACTGTCGCGATTCATCCAAGTCTTGTCATATGGTGGTTCCGGTTCCAAAGACAGATAATCTATGGAATCAGCAATTACGCTGCGCAGCTCTTTTTCGGAAAAATCACGAACGTTGACAAAACCTTTTTTGTCCGCTTCGTAATGTGGCAAGTTTCCGACGTAGACAAATCCGTTGCCCGTTGGATGCAAATGATAGATAGCAATTTTCTTATCGTAAAGACTTTCTTCATAATGAAAATTCACGCGTTTCATCGACACATCTTTTCTCGTTAACTCAGGAAAAGATTCAATGATTTCTAGTTTTTGTTCAAATGTCAACAATCTCATTACCTCGTTTCTCAGTTTCAATTATTTCATCAAAAACCTTAGTAAGCTCCAAGACATAAACCTGCACTTTGTACGAAAGTCTGCAGATATATAGTTACACCCATTTCGTATTTTCAATTACCATCCAGTATAACATGCCAAGCCTAATCCTACATCCATAGAAAAAAGCTGCGCGCGCGCAGCTTTTTTCTACCTATGACATTAATCAAAAAGTAATGCTGTTTTTAGCAAAACACGAACTCGCCTAATTACTTCTTTTTGCCGAACGGCCACCAAACACCCCGGTCAAAAGAAACCGAAATTGCCGGTATCAATAACGGCAAGACAATCAGTCCGTACAGCAGCAAGCCGGTAATAACGATGGTTGCGATTTGCACAAGGCTCAATACGCCAGAAGGCATCATGGCACCAAATGTACCTGCTAAGATGATGGCAGCTGTAATAATGACTGTTCCCATCTTCGCCATCGACGTACGCATTGCATCGCGAACGGTGACGCCATTGAATGATTCTTCGCGGAACCGGTCGAGCAGGAAGATCGAATAATCGACTCCCAGCGCCACTAGCATGACAAATCCAAAGAACGGCACTGCCCAGCTGATACCATCAAACCCAAGGCCATTCACAAAGATCAATTCTGCAATGGAAATCGATGTGTAATACGTCAGTAAAAGTGAACCGATCATATATAAAGGCATGATCAATGAACGGAATAAAATTGCCAGAACAACGAACAAACTGATCAACATGATGATCACTGTATTCGTAAAGTCACTGGATGATACTTCTTGTAAATCACTGTTGATGCTAGAAATTCCGCTGAACGCGATTTCCGTTCCCTCAAGTGGCGTGCCTGCTACAGTGCGCTCCACTGTTTCTTTAATCTCCGTAGTAATTTCGATTGCTTCATGAGAATAAGGATCTTCCGACAAGATTACTTCCATCACCATTCCTGTCCCATCGGCAAAAGAATAGCGGTCCAATACCTGTTCAAAATCATCACTTTCCAGTGTTCCTTCCGGAATAAATAAGCCTGTATCACGTACAGCTCTACTGTCGCTCATTTCTCCCATCATATTGACAGCTTCCGTTAAGCCGGTTTCGATTTCAGCAAGGCCTTCGTTCGAAGCACCGACTCCATCTGCCAACTGCGTTAACCCGGCACTGAGTTCGGCGGTTTGTTCAGCTGCTCCAGCTAAGCCTTGCTGAATTTCTGACAAGCCTCCACTGATTTGCGTCAAAGCTCCTACAGTTTGGGGAATATTCCCTGTTTGCTGCAAGCCTTGAGAAACCTGACCTAATTGTTGATTGATTTGGCCAAGCCCTGCAGCCGCCTCAGTCAAGCCTGCGGAATTTCCGGCTTGTTCGCTGATGGCGGTTAAGTTGGCCTGAACTTCTGTAAGGCCCGCCTGAACTTCGCCGATGCCATCACGTGCTTCGCCAAGCCCATCAGCTAACAGACCAAGTTGCTCGTCCACATAAAGCTCTTCGATTATATCCCCTGCCGGACGTGTAATTGACCGGACAGTTTCGACGCCATCGATTTTTTCAATCTCTGCACTTAATGATTCGAAGTAAGGGACAGTCGACCGCCCCGTCAAGGATTCATCTGACTTCACAATTACTTGGACAGGCAATGAATCGCCTTGCCCAAACCCTTCTTCGATCGCACGCAAGCCTTTCACTGATTCATATTCCGAACCGATTTCATCCACCGTGTTAAACGATAGAGAATTATCGTACGTAAACAGTAGAGGTACCGTAATTAGAGCTACTACTAGCATTGATAACAACGGTCGGTTAATTGATAGTTTGCTCATCGTGACCCACAATTTGCTGTCTTTGTGAGAAGCCGATTTTTTTGCCGGCCAGAATAATTTCTCTTTCAATAAAGACATAAAGAACGGCACGATCGTATACAGTACCAGCAACAGAACAAATATCCCGACCGCTACCGCTACCGCTGATTTAAAAATCGGAAATTCAGCAAATCCAATGGCAAAAAAGCCGACAAACACAGCAACTCCACTAATCAGCAAAGTTCTTCCCGCTGTTTTATAGGTATTAATGATTGATTGTTCCACACCATGCCCAGCCGACAATTCTTCTTTGTAGCGACTCAACAGCAGGATACAATAATCTGTTCCGATTCCAAACAGAATGGCCACTAGGAATATCTGTGTATAGTTGGAAACCGGGAATCCGAACCAGTCGATGAAAAATGCCACAATCGATTGGCTCAATAAATAAGAGATTCCGACTGCGACAAGTGGAACGAACGGTGTCACAATCGAACGGAATACTGCTAGCAATAAACCAAAAATCAAGACCACTGTAATGATTTCTGTGCGTTTCAATCCTTCCTGTGAGCTGACGTTGACATCATTACTAATGATGGCTTCTCCAGTTACATATGCCGTAAGGTCCTCAGGAATAATGGTTTCCCTGATTGTGTCAGCAACGGCGTTCACTTCTTCGTTCGTACCATCAACCGTAATCGGCATCAACACCGTTTGACGGTCTTCCGAAATCAGCTGGTCCTCCAGTTCTTCGCTTTCAACCGGATTCAATACACTCGTCACGGGACTACCCAGCGCTTCGATATCCGTCACCATCTGTTCGAGCGTTTCCCGCATCGGTTCCGTCATTTCACTTTCCAGCGGTATGACAAGAGAGATGGTTTGATCCGAGGCATCTGCCTCCGTTAGAATACTCGATGCGATTTGCGAAGAGGCTTCATCAGATAACTGAAACGATCCCGCTTCTTCTGCTTGCTTTGTTAAATTCGGCGCCAATAAGAATAAGACAACCGTCAATACGATCAAACTAATCGCAATCAGCCATTTAAATTTCAATACATTGTGCACGTGTTACACTCCATCCATTTTTATAATTTTTTTCAGTTTCCGAAAAATCGTCAGAAATTGGTCTATTTCTTCGTCCGCAATATTTTCGGACATTAGCTTTTCGATGTAATCCGTCAACACTTGATCCAGCTCCAAAATAAGAACCTGGCCTTTATCCGTGAGTTCCAGTAATTTTTCACGTCTGTCGGCAGTCTGAACAACTTGAATCACTTCTTTTTGCAGCAACTTTTTTATACGGCTGGAAATCGCACTTTTATGTACGGCCTGTAGTACCGCTAACCTTGCTGAAGTAACTCTTTTTTCCTTACCAATCAGCTTCAGCATTTGAATCTGCTCTGGTGAATACTCTTTCCATAAAGGGTGATCAACCGACTTGATAACTCGCTCTGTTCCGTAGATCAGCACCTCTTGAAAAAGATCCACCGCCTCTTTTATTCGCATGTCCAAAATAGTTTACCCCCTCAACCAATATTATTAGTTTAGGGGGTAAACCTTATCAGGTCAAGCAAGAACTTTATTTTCAAAAAAAAAAAACCTGTGAACATAAGTTCACAGGTTGGTCTATTCGATATCGCGTGTAGCTGTTTTACTGATTTCAATTCGTCTTGCATAAACATTTTTCGCGATAGTCTTAATCACGGCATATACTGGAATCGCTAAAATGATGCCCCATAGACCGGCAATATTTCCTGCTGCTAAAATCAGTGTAATAACCGTTAACGGGTGTACGTCGAGTGATTTCCCCATAACGTTCGGCGTGATGAAATTACTTTCGATCTGCTGTGCGACAAGCATGATGATGGCTACATAAACTGCCATGATTGGGTCTTGTACAAGCGCAATGATAATTGCCGGAATAACCGCAATATAAGGTCCTAAAAACGGAATGACGTTAGTGGCCATACCGATTAAAGCCAGCAGCAACGCATAGTCCAGCCCAATTATCAGATACCCGATCAGCAGCATGATTCCCACGAGAAAGCTGACAAACAACTGGCCTTGAATATAGGCCTGCAGGGTTTCATCGATGTCATGCAATGTTTTGCGGATCCACCCTTTCCGTTCTCCGGAAAAGAAACCGGAAATAAACGGAACAAATTTCTCATGGTCGACCAATAGGTAAACCAGGAAAAACGGCACCAGCACCAAAGTTATAATACCAGAGACAAGGCTGGTGACAAAGGAAATGATCCATCCACCAACGTCACCAAGACGATCACCAATTTGACTAGCCATGCCATTCAACTGTTGTTCAATTGAATCAGGAAGACGATCTCGCTGATCGAATATATATTGAGCGGATTCTTCCACGCCTTCTATAATTTCAGGTGCGTTATCCACCAATGAATTAATCTGACCGGTAACAATCGGTCCAATCATGATGTAAAACAAATAAAACACTAAAACAATCGACAGAAGCACGGTAAGAACCGCAGCCCATTTCGGGAATTTCCGCTTCATTAGAAAATTCAGGATTGGTCGTGTTAAAAAGAACAAAACGCCCCCTAACAATAATGGCACAAAAATTGTTCCTGCTATAATAAACAGAGGATCAAATATACCTTGTACTTCAATAAACAATCGAATAATGACTAAAGCTAGAATTATTCCTACCCCTACTTGAAACCAAAGCTTGTTCGTCAAACATGTCACTTCCTTTCTTTTCATTAGTATACCCATTTTACCATGAAATTATGGTATTATATTTTTTATGTAGTTTTGAAAATATTAGACAAAAAACGTACGATTATGTCAATCAATGAACAATCAATGGAGGATTTCTTCTAATGGACCTATTATGGCTTACAATCAAATTTCTACTTCTTGGCCTGTTTCAAGGCCTTACCGAACCTATTCCCATCTCATCAAGTGGGCATTTGCTAATCGCTCAATATTTCCTGGATGTACAGATTGAAGGAAGCGTTTCAACTTTTGCATTGCTAGTCAATAGCGCCTCGCTGATTGCAGTCTTGATCATTTATCGTGATGATATTAAACGACTTGTCGTTAATGGTTTGAAATATTTTACCGTTAAAAATGCAGAAACCAAGCGGGACTTCATGTTTATTGTCTATCTCGTCGTCGCGACTATTCCCGCTGCCTTCATCGGTGTCTTGTTCCAAGATGCCATAGACGACAACCTTTCGACCATCGTGACAGTCGGTTTGACCTTAATCGTCACTGGCTTTGGTCTTTGGTGGATCCGCAATATGCGCGGCCAGCGTAAAGATGGCAATATGACAATGAAAGATGCCATCATCATCGGCGGAGCTCAGGCTATAGCCCTCATTCCAGGCATCAGCCGAAGCGGTGCTACCATCGTAGCCGCAATGGCACGAGGCATCAATCAAGAAACCGCTTTGCGTTTTTCATTCTTATTATTTATCCCAATCAGCCTAGGCGGTGCGGTTCTGAGCATCACGGATATCATCAATGATGATAACTTAGCTTCGATGGCAATTCCGTATTTGATGGCATTCCTTGGGTCTCTCGTTGCTTCTTATTTCTCATTAAAATGGTTCATGAATATTATGGCGAAAGGGCAATTAAAGTATTTCGCTATTTATTGCTTTATCGTCGGACCACTCGTCGTATTGGCATGGCTCTTATTAAATTAATCTAAAAGGCAGACTGTCATGAAAATGACAGTCTGCCTTTTGTTTATCGGTTAAAGAAGTTAGCCGTGTAATACGGCTGATTCTCTTCATTGAACGCTGTGCCTATTCCTAAATATCCAAACTCTGGTTTGACAATATTTTCACGGTGCCCCATAGAATTCATTAAGCCTTCATGCGCGAAAATACTGCTATACTGACCATATGCCAAATTTTCACCAGCCACATAAAATGAGATACCGTCTTCATTCATACGATCAAACGGTGATTGACCCTCCAGATTAGTGTGACTGAAATATTCATTGTCCGCCATGTCTTTACTATGCTTGCGAGCTGTCAGCTGGGTCTGTTCATCCCATTTCAACAGCGGCAAGTTGCGCTGAATACGTGCCGAATTGGTCAATTCGAAAAGCAGGTATTCATAGCCTTCCTTCAATTCTTCGTTCGCCTCTGCGTATATTTCGGGCCGTGCCTTCTCCAAATCCTCGTGGATCACCTGCACGGCGGTCACGCTATCTCCTTCGTGAATATCATAAAAAATCGTCGTGTAGGTATTATCGATTTTAAAGACATCGTATTCTTCACGGGTATCAAGTATATATTGAACATTACCTTTTTGAAGGCTTTTCAGCGGGACGCCAAGCAACGAACGGACTTCAGATTTAGTGGAGTCCATCGTGATGCCTTCCGTAGAAGAAATCAAATCCTGATTGGTGAACATTCCGTTCACTTTTTCATCCTTATCATAGGACAACAACACATAGTTCTGATAATCCTGATGATAGCTATGCCAGTCAGTGCCGTACTCATTACGCATCAAGCGGAGCGGCATCCCGACTTTTTCCTGGGCTTCATCTTTGTCCATGCCAAGCGTCACATTGTGAACGGCAACCAAGGAATCCGTTTCCGCTAGTTCCGGTTTCGCCACAGCTTCCGGCATTTCAAGCGAGCTGGAAGCGATCATAGACCGCAGTTCAGTCCCCACACGCGAAGTGAAGTTTCGGGCTCCATCCATCGCCCGGGACACTTCCGGATCTTCAGTGACATTTTCAATTGTGCGATCGACAGAATCCAAGAAACTTAAATCGACATATTCACCAACTGGTTCTTCCCAAATCGGGCGCGCAAAAAAAACGGCCAGCAACAGAACCATCAACCAAAAAAGTTTTCGCACACACATCACCTCTTACCTTATAGTTTAATGGCAAACGCATCATCCACAAAACAAAAAGCCTTTGTACCCGAAAAGCGCAAGCGCCCGTGTAGTCCCGACAAGCGCTGGAAGCCTTGACAGTAATGGCGGTCTTCAGCCATTGGTGGCAAGGCTGAAGCGACTCGAGGGACTGGGCGCTGAAGCTAGACAACAAGAAAAGCGCAAGCGCCCGTGTAGATTCGACGGGCATAAGACGCACTGACGAAGCGGCGTTCTTTGTCGCACAGTCAGAGTGACTTATGAGCCTAGAATCTGGGCGCTGGAGCTAGACACCGAAAGCGCAAGCGCCATTAACTCAAAAAGAGGGACCATCATTTATGATGGTCCCTCTTTTCTTCAATTAAACTCTTCTGTAATAGCGGTCTTTTTAGGTGAACTGAAAAGCAAAGTAAATGCCAGGCCAAGCGCAAACGTCACGAGGCTGGTGATGAGCGTGTCTGAATCAGCCGAGAAGCCAGGGAATACCACAAACAAAGACCCTATAATCAGACCGATAATTGCCGCGTAAGTAACGTAAGTAAAGTGCTCCAGTAAGTATTGGATTGCCTTACTGCTGACAATAAATCCAACGATGACGCCGGCACCGATAGCCAAGGCAACCGGAATGTTCAGCGTGGATAAGGCATTGATGGCTGTCGAGTAGACGCCCAATAACAGCAGAATAAACGAACCACTGATTCCAGGTAATAACATTGCCATACTGGCTAACCACCCGGAGAAAAACAGCAAAAAGAAAACAGGCAGAGTGAGTGATGTGATTGGCGCCAAGTCTTCCTCAGTCGGTATGAAAGCAGTAACCGCCAATGCCGCTCCAATAACCACCAGAATAATCAAATGTCGCGAAGTGAAGTTCTTTTTAACTTCCGCTTGTTTCATGATGTACGGAATGACCCCGATGATCAGCCCCATGAAGAAAAACTGCGTCGCTTCATAATACTGCTCCAATAAATATTCGATGACTCTACTGAACAATAGAAGGGTTATAACAATTCCAAGGCCGAGCGGCACTAAAAATCCGAGATATTTTCTCCAATCCCGGCTGAAAAATCCGCTGATTGACTCCAATAAGCGATCGTAAATCCCTAAAATAAACGCAATCGTACCTCCGCTGACCCCAGGGATCAAATCGCTAATGCCCATTAAGATGCCGCGGTATATATTCTTCCATTCCATTCGTCTAATCTCCTCATCTTAAAAATAACTTTCATTAGTATAGCATGTGCGAATTAGAAACTCGAGCTTCACTTTGATCGTTTCAATTCAGAAACAAGACTAGCTTAATATCCCTTTCGCCTCTTCTATGATGGTCCGAACAATTTCTGCCGCAGCTACTTCCTCCTTCAAACTCCGTGTAGATTGCCCAGCCCATAACGACATGAATTCAGGATTATTGGCTTTTGCTGCAGCTGCTCGAATGTCTTTGGTGATAGTGTTTTGAGAAGGGAATGGCAAAGGATTGATACCGGTTTGTTCAAATTCCTGAATAAAACGGTTTTTGATGCCGCGTGCCGGACGTCCCGAAAAACTTTTAGTCACAACCGTGCTCTCCTCGTCGCTTTTGAATACTGCCTGCTTGTAAGCACTATGCACGCCGGATTCTGTAGAGCTGACAAAACGGGTGCCGATTTGGACTCCTTGTGCTCCAAGAGCCAGCGAAGCAACCAGCCCACGTCCATCCACAATCCCCCCTGCTGCAATGACAGGAATTCCGACTGCATCGACTACTTGTGGAACCAAGGAAAGTGTTCCAATCTGCGCCCCTGCTGGATGCTGATCAAGCGAAAAAGTGCTACGATGCCCTCCTGCTTCACTTCCTTGGGCTACTAGAGCATCTACTCCTGAAGCCTCTGCCTGCTTTGCTTCTGCCACTGTCGTTACCATCGCCACAATTTTAACTTGTCGCTCTTTAGCAGCTTTCATTTGAGGAGCTGACAGGCAGCCAAAAGCTGTACTGACGATCGACACGCCTTCCTCAATGCAGATATTGAACTGTTCTGCGCTCCAATCTGGTGATTGATAAGAGGCTTGGATTTCTCGAATCCCTAGCTGCGAACGAAAAGGGCTTAACGTCTTTTGGACTTCTGCTAAGCGGCGAAAATCATCTTGAGCCGGTGCTGCAAAAATATTGACGCCAAACGGCTTTTGGGTTGCACAACGAATTTCCTTGATTGCTTGCCGCAATGCATCGGGCGCCATGTAAGCCGCCCCCAAAGTTCCCAGTCCTCCTGCATTGCTGACTTCAGCAACCAGCTCGACCGTCGTTGGTCCCCCTGCCATACCTGCTTGGACAATCGGATAATCGATTTTAAACAATCGACAAATTCCTGTTTCCAATGAAATCATGAATAGTCCGCCTCTCTTCGATTTGAATGTATTTTGCATTGTTCCAAGTATCTCGTAAACGGCAATAGACAGCAATAGGGAACTTTCTTACGGGATGCAGCGTTCTTTATTGTAAGCAAATACAAGAAGGCGGGATTTATTATGAAGGGATTCCTCTCACTTTTGGGCATCACTTTAATTGTTGGAGCATTTGGTTTAATCCTCTTATCTTTTTACGGCAACCCTTTAGAAAAGGTGATCAGCCAGGAAAGAATGTACGCATATATCGAGACACGTCAGAATGACCTACCGGAGATACCTCCCAAAAATCAATTGACCACTGAGATTCCTGAACAGGCAGCTTTCACGACTACAGCGTTTGCGGCGATTGACAATAGTTGCGATCAAGCTTCCTTGGAATGACAAAAACTGACTCGAAGGGTTGGCTGTCAGAGTCTAGACAAAGAAAAGCGTAGACAGCCGTATAGCTATACAAATTACTAAAATCATAATTTTCTAAAAAAAATAAGCACTTATCCAGTAAACCAGATAAGTGCTTATTTCATTTTGCCTGTAATTGCATGATGTGTTTCAACCCTTCATGAGCTGTACTGAATATTGGGGTCTTGCTGTCCAATTGCACAATCGACATGGCTAGCTTCGGGCTAATGCCGACAAGAATACATGTGGCTCCTATCAAATTCAGTGTGTCGTTCATCATCTGGATCTGATAACGGACCTGATTTTCAAACTCTTTGATACCACTTAAATCGATCAGGACATACTCGATTTGTTTCTCGGAACATTCCATCAAAACCGTAGCAATCAATTGGTCGGTCCGGTTTCTATCAAAATTTCCAATCAACGGCAACGCAATCGTCTTGTCCCAAATGTTTAAGATGGGAATCGACAATTCTTTGATCAGTTGCGCACTGCGCTTCTGCTCTTCTGCTTGCATTGTGACATCCATCAGCATGACGATATATCCCTCAGGTTCATCGCTGTTATTCATAATCGGTGCGATGACAATGTCGGTCATGACCTGGTTTCTGATTGTAATACGCGTTCGGTGAACTCCGGTCAGTTTCTGCATCACTTGCTTCTGGTGCGATGGGCGCTCATGGAAATCGTCCATGCTCATCCCGATCATTTCTCCGCAGTCCAGCATGCCGTACAAAGGTGCTACCTCATTCATTAATCGGCAGGCTTCAGAATTCATCCATCTGATGGTATAGGAACTATCCGCAATGATGATAGTTTCACCGATAACATCCAAGGCGTTCAGTAAAAATATATTTTCCGGAATCTCTCCTATAGCTGGCATATTCTTCCACCTTATCTTCTGATTTCCACAGACTCGTGTTTATTCATTATGCCATAGTAGTCCGCTAATTAATCGTTCTTTTGAAAACTTTATTTTGTAGGTACTATCACTTTTTCTCGTGCAGCAGAATAGTTTCCGTCGAACCGTTCGATTGTTTCGTTTCTTAGCCAGTACGTCACTGGAAACAGTTTATCAAGAAAATAACGGTCATGGGAAACGACGATGATGGTACCTGGAAACTCGCTCAAGGCCTCTTCCATCACTTCTTTCGCTTCCAAATCAAGATGGTTGGTCGGCTCATCCAAAATCAGGAGGTTGTGGTTTTGATGCATCAATTGCGCCAAGCGAAGCCTCATCCGCTCGCCTCCGCTGAGCTGACGAACTGGCTGGAAAACCATGTTACCGAAAAATAGGAATTTTGCCAACATCGGACGCGCATCATATTCGGACACAGCGACAGCGTCTCGGAATTCTTCAATGATGGTTCTGTCATTGTCCATCTCCAATGTGTGCTGGGACAGATATCCAATTGATAATCCGCTGCCCAACTTTACTTCCCCTGCATCCGCCTGTTCTTTTTCCAACATCATATTGAGCAGAGTTGTTTTCCCTGTGCCATTGGACCCTACAATTGCCGCGCGTTCTCCGTAACGAATATGCATCGAAACATCGTGGAATAAAATCCGATCCCCGAACTCTTTCCAGACTCCATCTAGGAAGATAACGTCTTTTCCGCTACGTCCATCTATTTGAAAATCCAGAGCCATCTGTTTTTTTGTTAGCATTGGACGGTCGAGTATTTCGATACGGTGTAAGGCTTTTTCTATGCTTTTCGCCTGCCGATGCATTCCTGCGTTCGGTGGATTCGCGCGATTTGCCCATTCTTTCAACCGCTTAATGGTTTCTTTCATCTTTTGAATTTTCTTCTGTTGGTCCTGATACTGCTGAAATTCAATCAGCAGGCGTGCTTCCCGTTCTTTAACATAACTTGAATAGTTGCCAGCGTATTGAATCAAGTCCCCTTGGTCGATCTCCCAAATATGAGTAACGGTTTCATCCAGAAAATAGCGGTCGTGGGAAGCGAGAACAATTGTCCCTTTGTAATGACTGATAAATGAACCTAACCACTCAATAGCTTCCAGATCCAGATGATTGGTCGGTTCATCCAGCAACAACAAGTCTGGCTTCTGCAAAAGTAATTTTGCCAGCCCCACTTTCGTTTTTTCTCCCCCACTCAAATGTCCCCATTGCTCAAATTTCAGTTGCTTAATTTTCAATCCATTCAGCACTTGATCGATCTTCACATCAATATCGTAGCCGCCCCGTTGAATAAAATCATCCTGCAACATGCCATAGCGCAGCAACAGACGGTCCAGCTCTTCTGGAGAAGCGTTTTCCATTTGGCGCTCCATCCCTGTCAGTTGCTGCTGGAGAAGAGTCAATTCTGAAAACACAGCGATCATCAATTGCTCAACAGTCCGTTCTTCCTGTTCATCAGGCGTCTGCTCCAGCAAACCACTGCTGCTGTCTTTTTTCCACGTTATGATTCCCTCTGTGGGCTGTAAAATTCCAGCCAAAACATTCAAGAGAGTGGTTTTCCCTTCTCCGTTCCGTCCGACAAGACCAATGCGTTGGCCTTGCATGACTTCGCCTTTTATTTGGTTGAATATTTTTTGTGTCGCAAAATGACACAGTATATGTTGAAATTGGCTAATAATCATGATGCTCTTCCTTTCCTGTGAAGAGACGCACGCACAGCAAAAAAGGCACGCCAAGAGGCATGCCTTTGTTAAAATCCGATTGCAGGCAGATGTCTCTTACTGATAATTTTCACTCGATGCAGTTAGTTGAAAAAGGACAGACTCCTCCTGTTCAGCTACTCCAGTGAAAGTAACGCCATGAAGAATGTAGAGATATTTTTGACATTCTGTCATGCGCTTACCAGTTTGATTCATCTTACCCACCTCCTTAATATATTTCCTATATTATACATTCCCCGATGACTTTCGTCAATATTTTGACGGAATATTCTTTTTTATCTGCTATCTGCTAAAGAGTAGGTATAAATTCCTTGAAATCGGGAAACAGTAAAGTAACAGTACTCTAGCGGAGAGGGGGATCAGGAAATGTCCATGTATTCCAGATTGGCTTTTGATAACGATACCCGAAAAGTAGAGAAGGCACTGAAAAAATACGAAGACAAAAAGACAGAAGCATTGGTATTGCTGGCAGAAATCGATATGCTCGAAAAAATGGAAGATGTTCAAGACGCAGAGCTGTGGAGACGACAGTCGATGAAAGAAAAATTAGTAGCAGTAGAACGCCAGCGAAAAGATTTAAAGGAAACCATTACAAACTACGTGGAAAAGTACGGAGATCACGACCTGCATCACTATACGGAACTGCTGCAGGAGCTTGAAAAAGACAAGGCAAAATGAGCAAAGGCAGGAGCCAGTCGGGTTCCTGCCTTTGTTTACTCATTTCCAGATTTTTTTCTACCAATGGACCGCAGGATGTCTCCCATCCATCCCTTTCGTTTCAAATAAAGATAAAGGAAAAATGTCGAGCTAAGAATCACCAGCAAGGACCCAACATAGCCAAACTGCCATTTCAACTCGGGCATGTTTTCAAAATTCATTCCCCAAAGGGCTCCCCATGCCATGACCGGTGTGAACAAAGTAGTCAGAACCGTTAAAGTTTTCATAATCTCATTGCCTCGGTAGTTGGCCACTACATTTTCGATATCGACCATGTTATTGACTTCATCTTCGTATGAATTGACGAGCATGACACAGCGCTCAATACGATCAGCAGTTCGTTGGTATTCTATTTCTTCTGTGACTTTTTTTCCGAACGTTTCTTTAATCGCCATTTTAATTTCTTGAAAACCCATAATGAGATGCTTCCATAACAAAATTTCATGACGAATATTCTCGATTTCCCCTAAGGTTTTCTTGTTGTTCTCTTCTTTGATTGCCCACAGTAAATCGTGCAACCGTTCTTCGAAACTATCTATTTTATGTAATATGGAAGCGACCATTTCTCCAAGTATGATCACCATCACTTCTATAGCAGAAGTGGCGCTTTCCATTTGACGTAAAATTTCTTCCTTCTCTAAATCGGCGTCTTTTTCAAAATCAATTTTATTGGTAACAAAGACCTCGTTGGACAAATAGAAGTGAAAGACTTCACGCGAGTCTTTAGACTTAGCACTCTGTCGATAGATTAATGATCCCCATAGCGCTTCTTTGCCACGATTCGCCGTGTGAGTATGGAGAATATTAACGGACAGATTTTTAGATTTGTCGATCCAATTATACATTTTCTCATTTTCCGGAAGAAATTTACGGAAATTATAATCTTCAACTCCATCTTCTTCATGCCAAATTGCATGCTTAAATGCATATTGCGGCATTGTTATATCTCCTCTCTATTCAATACGATGCAAAAAGCAAGCCAGTACATGGCTTGCCTACTCTTTTTGCGGTGTATGATCTCTATATTTTTCATTTGAGTTTTCTTCGTATTCCAGATCCCTGTCCGGCATGGGCTCCATCTCTTTTTCAAGCGGCATATTCCGGCGCGGTTCGACTTCTGGAATCAGTCTTTCGCCTTCTTTGCTTTTACGGCCTTTCTTCATCCAAAACACCTCCTTGGACTGTTGTTATACCATAATTACCCGTTTTGGTTTTTTATAATCCAATGAACCAACTTTGATCAATGCACCGTCAATGATTCGATTAGCGCTGCATCATCCGGATACGCCATTTCTAATTCCCCCAGTTCAGAAATCGATTTCCAAGCCACATCTGCAATCCACTCATCGCCTTCTCGCAGCGCAATTTCACCGCCGGTCACTTCTACTTTAAAATAGGTAATTTCGAATGATACTGCCGAGTCTTCATACTCACCCGTTCGTGTATTCAACTTCTCCAGCACCCGCACAGTCAATCCAGTTTCTTCAAAGAATTCCCGTGAGCAGCATTGTTCGGCAGTCTCACCTTCTTCAACACCACCCGCTGGTACTGTCCACTTCTTATCCTCACCAGGGACTCCCTGCAATACCAATAATACTTCATTGTTTTGATTGACGCACACGCCTGCTGCGCCTTTCCAGTTCGACATTTCCATACGATCTCTCCTATAGCCTATTTTTCGGTGTATGCACCTTATTTCTTTTTTCAACAGTCATCACCTGTCAGTTCTTTTTACGTTACCACATATTTCAGTGCACTGGGGAGGCTTCCACAAATAATTCAGGCCAAGACAAAACGGCTTGCCGAAGCACGCCGTTTCAGTGGGATGTTACTCTGCCTTTTTCCTGTGTTCCTGCTCCAAAACGATGCCATGGGTGACATCTGGCAGCCCAAGGTCTCCTGAAAAACCATTTGCCCTGTAAAAGGCATCCGCTGCCGAAGAATCTGTCCGGACAACAAGTTCACGAAAGTGACCTTGCGCATCTTCAAGAATTTTTTGCAGCAATTTTGTGCCGATTCCCTGTCTGCGGGCACTCGCAGAAATGTAAAATCTCCGAAGTCTGCCAATCCCTTCTTTGCTCGAATACGGGTCGCGATTTAATCCGCCGATTGCTACCAAATGGTCATGATGGTCCCATACTCCGTACAGCACTTCAGCAGTCTTATTGAATGTATTGCTTCCATCTTCATACTGATCTACAAGTCTTCTTAAAAAACGATAGCCTTCTGCTTCACTTTCTTCAACCAGTTTTGAAACATCCATTTGCTTTAAGTCTTGGATTTCTTTGATTTCTACTGCCATGTCGCATCCTCCTCATTTTGGATATCCACTTTCTACTTACGGATTTCTTGACAAATGCTTTCTCTTTCAGTGTATAGCAGTTAGGATTCGATTACCAATAAATATCAGAATTTTCTTTCAATAAATAAACAAGAAAGACTGCGATAATACACAGTCTTTCTTGTTTATTGAACAGGATCTTCAATTGCTGATTTTCTATCCTCTGTTTTCTTAATGATGAAAATACTAGCTTCGTAAAGTCCTGCCATTGGAATTAACACAAGCAACTGACTCAAAAAATCAGGCGGGGTGATCAACGCTGAAACAATGGCCAACACAAGATAGGACCATTTTCTGACCTTTTTCATTGAAACCGATGTCAATACACCAATAGACGATAAAAATAAGGCAATGATTGGCATCTCAAAAAGCAAGCCTAACGGAACTGTAGTCATTATAAGGAAATGAATATATTCATTTGCTGAAATCATTACATCAAAGTTCGCCATCCCAAGCCCAATCAGAAATTGAAAGCTCAATGGGTTAACAACAAAGTAACCAAAAGCGAGGCCTAGAATAAACAGCACAAGCATAACGGGAGAGTAAAGTCCGAGAAAACGTGCCTCTCTTTCTTCAAGTCCTGGTTTTACAAATTGCCAAATAAAATGAATCAAGAATGGCAAAGACAATCCCAAAGCGAGTGTCGCGGATATGGACGTATAAAATTTAATGACTTCCAGAGGTCCTAAAATAACCAGATCATTTCCTTTAACAATATAAGGGAACCAAAAATTTAAAGTTGAAAAGACAACCAACAGGAAAAAAAGGAAAACAATCGCACTTTTAATTAACTGTTTTCTCAGTTCTCCTAAATGGTCGACTAAAGTATCAACTTTCATCGTCGGTTCTTCTACTGGCGGTTTCGGCTCTTTAATAGGAGGCTCCGGCATTTTTTCCAGGGCCTTTTCCGCAGGTTTCTCTGGCTGCACCGCTTTTTTACGCAACGGACTTGTTAAGTTTTTGTCTCCATACGGATCCATCTAACCACCTTCATAGCTTCTCAGATTTTTTAAGGTCTTTATCCTCGACAGTTTCTTTTTTTACGGTTTCGTCGTCATCATCATCCATCAAGCCTTTTGTTGATCGCTTGAATTCAGAAAATGTTTTTCCAACTGCCCCACCGATTTCCGGCAATTTTTTTGGTCCAAATATAATTAGCACAATCACCAAAATGATGATCAAGCCTGGTACCCCAATTGAAGCTAATCCACCCATATTGTTTTCCCTCCTTTGTTAGACAAGTGATCCACCTTCGCGGCTGTAGCGGATAACGCCTTCTGCACACCGATAAGCCAACGCTCCGACAGTCCCGGTCGGATTGTAACCGCCATTATGCGCAAAGTTTCCAGCTCCTACAACAAATAGATTTTCAGCATCCCAGTGCTGC
Source organism: Planococcus antarcticus DSM 14505 (assembly GCF_001687565.2). Taxonomy (NCBI): domain Bacteria; kingdom Bacillati; phylum Bacillota; class Bacilli; order Caryophanales; family Caryophanaceae; genus Planococcus; species Planococcus antarcticus. Next base: position 416,161 of record NZ_CP016534.2, on the reverse strand, counting down.
AAGAAATTGTTGACGACACTGGTAGCTTGATCTGCTCCCATAACGGTCCCACCTGTGTTATGAGTGGTTTGATAAGGAACAATATCATAATCTGTAATCGGGTTTCTTGTCACTACTGTTTTCGCACCCATTTCCTGCATGATTTCTCCAGCTCGTTCCGTGATATAGTTATGAAGCGCCCGGTCCTGATCAGTAAAGTTGTAAGTCAACTCCAGCAATGGGACACCGTAGATATCTTTATAAGTGCCATTAAGCGCTAAGAAATTCTCTTTATGCGGCATCGAAGCTCCTTGACCACCAACATTTAAGGTTCTCGTAAAGTTTTCAATTGAAGCACGCTTAAATTCCGCTCCCCAGGATGGCGTATCCGGTGGAGTCGAATTGGCGAGAATCGGACGAGATCCAGTTTGCGTTATCGATAAACTGGCACCGTGTATAAAATCCAGATCCCCATGTTCGAATGAATCTCCATTAAAATCATCCACGGTCATACCAAGTGCTCCTGCGCCCATAAAGGTATTCATCTGTTCGTCAAAGAAACCCGTTGCTCCTGGAAGAATTTGGTATGCATAGTTTTTGCCGAGTGATCCTTGTCCTGTTTCTGGATCGTATTGTTGTCCGATTTCAGAAACCATCAAGAGCTTGGCATTATTCATGACATAACTTGTCAGAACCACGACGTTAGCTGGCTGGATAAATTCTTCAAAAGTCACCGTATCGAAATAACGTACCCCTGTTACCCGGTCTCCTTCTTTCATAACTTCAACGACGTTGGCATTAAACTTAACTTCATAATTGCCTGTTTCTCTGGCCGCTGGAACAACGGTAATTTCCGGAGAAGTTTTCGCTCCATACTCACAGCCGAAACGCTCACAGAATCCGCAATATTGGCACGCATTGATTTGCTGTCCATCCGGATTTTCATAAGCTTCTGATAAGTTGGCAGAAGGGACCATAAAAGGAGATAGCCCCAGATTGGATGTGGCTGTTTCAAAACGCTGTAAAATTGGTGTTTTCTTCATCGGCGGAGTTGGATATGCACTCGACCGCTTGCCCCAAAACGGATTTTTGTCTTCTCCTGAAATGCCAGCCGTCTTTTCAAAACGATCAAAATACGGCTCTAATTCATCGTAGGTGATCCCCCAATCCTGGATGGTGTATTCAGCTGGCAGTTTATTGGCTCCGTATTTTTCATCCGTTATAGTTTTTATCTGAAGATCATATGGAAGAAAACGCCAAGTTTGGCCATTCCAATGTGTTCCGGCTCCACCCAATCCTTCACCCAGTAAAAAGGATCCCAACTGACGCATCGGCAATGCACGCTGCCGGCGATTGTTGCGGAAAGTAATGGTTTCCCTTGATAAATCCTGCATTAATTCGTAGCGGACTGCGTAGCGATATTCGTCATGAACAATGCTAAAATCCTCTGTACCGCGCTCCCGGCCACGTTCCAACCCGACCACTTTAAGTCCCTCTTTTGCACATTCAGCAGCGATGATTCCGCCTGTCCATCCGACCCCTACCGTTACTACATCAACGCTATCTAAAGTCGTTACCATATGAGTTCCCCCTTTTTATTTAATCATGCATGCCTAGAGACTGAGGTTCGATTTCGACAAAGTCTTCGCTTTCAATTTCATTGATATAGGCAGCCTGATGCCCAGGGAAGTCTTTCATCCGCCAGCCTCCCATATTGGCGTTGCCGCCATAAATCGGATCCGCGTATACGCCTTCTAAAGTAGCCTGTCTCAAGAGTCGGAAAAAGAACTGCGAATCGACTCCTCTCATCTGGATTTCACCTTCCTGAAAAGCTGTCAAAATTTCATCCATCTGTTCGCCTTCTATATCAACGAAATTCGCGTTAAATCGACTCTGTGCTTCCTGTTGCATCAATTGAATTCCCTGACGGAACATCTCATTTCTTTTTAATCGGCTTTGGTAACCTTGCGTGGGCTCTCCTTCGTAAAAAGGAGCCTGCATGTACTCTTTCGAATTTTCGCCATAGCTACCCGCCAGTTGCTGATCGATAAAGTAAGCTACCTTCAAACCGATGGCTCCCGGACCTAAATCATCCTCCGGAAAAATCCGCTCAGTGGCTTGATTTAAAATTTCAAATTCTGCGTTATTCCCAAAGAATACGAGTCCTCTAACTCCGCCAGCCGCGCCCATTGACTCCTCGGACGTGCCAGTTGAGGTAGGTGAAGCTGTATCTTGCTGATTAGTATTTGCACCTATCAATCCGCCAATAATTCCGCCGCCAATCAATGCACCTGTTGCAATACCTGAAGTCTTCAGAAAGTCCCGTCGCGAAAAATTCTTATCCTTTTTTGCCATCTTGCTGTCCCCCTTCTATTTGAGCTAATAAATATTTTTTGAATATTAGAATATTATTTACTATACCCCTTATGAAAATTCCTATTCATAAATTTTGAAGAAATTTATGACAATCATTTTTATCAAATAAAGGCGGTTTCTGAAAAATCTCAGAAACCGCCTTTATTTGCTTATTTAAAGACATGAAAAGAGCCAAGGGAGTGAACACCTCGGCTTTGTAGCATAGTAATTTTTAGTCTAAGACTTTGATAGTAATGTTTTTGCGACCAAATTCTAAAGCTTCACTTTGTGTTGGGATGAAAACATCGATTCTGTTGCCTTTGATTGCGCCGCCAACGTCTCCAGCGATTGCTTCTCCGTATCCTTCGACCCAAACTTTAGAGCCAAGTGGAATAACTGAAGGATCTACTGCGATTACTTTTTGGTTTGGATTTGCACGAAGATCAATTCCTGTTGCTGTAGTTCCAGAACATCCTATGCAATAAGCTGTATAAGCTGTCGCAGAAACAGTCATTGTTTTACCAGACTGCGTTGAAGCTTGTGCTGGTGCTTTTTCTGCTGGAGCACTTGCTGGTGTTGGAGCTGGTGCTGTTGATTTCGCTGGTGCTGGTGCTGGTGTTGATGCCGATGCAGTTTTGGCTGGTGCTTTTTCTGCCACTGCTGTTCCGCCCTTAACGACCAACTCTTCACCTGGATAGATCAGGTGACCAGAAACGCCGTTCCAGCTCATCAAACTATCCAATGAAATTCCGTTTGCGCTAGCGATTTCAAATAATGTATCGCCTGATTTTACTGTATATGTTGAGTTGTCCGCTTTTGTTTCTGACGCTACTTGTCCATCAACTTTAAGTTCTTGGCTCGGCAAGATCAGATCTGAGGATAAATTATTTAGTCCTTTTAAGCTTTCTACTGATACGTTTTTATCTTGTGAAATCCCCCAGAGAGTGTCCCCTGATTGAACTGTATACGATGATGAAGCGCTAGCCGACGTAGCTGCTCCCACACTTAATGCTGCGATAGCAGTTAGTGTAACGATTTGCTTTTTCATAAATTAAAATTCCTCCTTTTCACTAACAAGAATGATCATAACACCTTGACATTTCAGGAACATGACAGAACGGCAGATGGAACATAACAATTTAATGACACAGATTTATGTTTTATTACAAATTGTAATAAAACTGATAATTCATTGGGCAATTCCGACAAAAGATCAGGGACTCCCTATCTTCTTAACACATACTTAGACGCCTTGGCGCTCAGAAGCGGGATTTTTTTGAATCAAACTTCTTTGTTTCGACTTCTTATTTAGTTTGCTTCATTTTTTTCGCGGTGTTCGGTGTTTCCGCGTTAAACTGCGAACAAAATGGTATCGCTGAAATTTACGAATACAGTTTGGAAACTGTCACTTTCGGCGTCCAAAAATATTATCCACTTTGAAATTTGCTGTCGATTCTTACGCTGATTGTCATTGCGATATTTTCATCACTCCTGCCGATTCGGCTACGTCCGTGCTTGGCATGCAGATAACAGACGACACGTTGAATCCGCCGAACCTGGTCACAATTACTTGGGGCCTTACTGCCATCGTCATTTATACTGGCGGCACACAAGGCCTGCAGAATGCTTTAATGATCGCAGCGCTCCCTTTTTCAGTAGTCATCATCTTAACCGGTACTTCACTTTTCACGGCGGCTGCCACTGATCCGCTCACGAAAAAAAAAAAGAAGGTAACAAGAAAAGCGGAAGCGCCCGTGTAGCCCCGACAAGCGCTGGAAGCCTTATCGGTAATGGCGCTTTTTGCCATTGCTGATTAGGGCGAAGCGACTCGAGGGGCTGGGCGCTGGAGTCTGGACCACAAGAAAAGCGGAGGCGGCCACATACTTTCTTAAACCACCAAACACCAAAAAAGATCCGGCACATTTTCATGTGCCGGATCTTTTTTGGTGTTATTTAAAAACGCTGGTGCTGTGCAATGGTTGAACTTTAGATTTCGGATCTAGGTAGGACTTAGCGTTATTGATGGCTGTTGGCGCTTCACCGAAGCCTACTGCAATCAATTTGACTTTGCCTTCGTATGTGGCGATGTCGCCTGCTGCGTAAATACCAGGAATGCTCGTTTCCATCTTAGAATTGACGATGACCGAGTTTTTATCCATCTCAAGTCCCCATTCCTTGATAGCTCCTAGAGAAGTGATATTACCGTAGTTAACGATGACATGATCTACTTCAAGACGTTCTTCGTTGCCTTCTTTGTCGATCAATACAAGCTCATTGATCTGGCCGTTTTCACCAACCAACTCTTTGACACCAAATGGTTTTTTCACTTCAACTTTTGATTCCATCAAAATGTCAATGTTTGCCTCATGTGCCGTCATTTTTTCTCTGCGATGGCTTAACGTCACATGGGATGCCACATTTTCAAGCATCATCGACCAGTCGACTGCTGAATCGCCGCCACCTAGAACGACTACTTTCTTGTCACTGAAAACAGTCAAATCTCTAACACCATAATGAAGGGTTTTCCCTTCGAACGCTTCGCATTCTTCTACCGTAAGTTTACGGGGTTGGAATGCACCGACACCGGCAGTCAGCAGGATTGCTTTCGTGTAATGCAGACCTTTATCCGTCTGAATGACAAAATGGTCCCCCTGGCGCTTTGCAGCTGTCACGGTTTCCTCCAAACAAATTTTGGGATCTCCGTATTTCGCCTGCTGCACAAGGTTATCCACCAGGTCTTTTGCCAATATTTTGGGAAACCCACCTACATCGTAAATGAATTTATCGGGGTACAGCTCAGTCAGCTGACCTCCAAGCTGTGGAAGGCTGTCCAAAATCTTCACTTTCATTTTGCGCATACCGCCGTAAAAGGAAGCAAACAGGCCCGTCGGCCCGCCGCCAATAATTGTAATATCAAAAACTTCGCGTTCTCCCATTTATAACACTCCTAATCTACTCAATATCTATATCCTATCATATTTACCCTGGATTCACGCCATTGGACTTATGGCGGAAATTTAAAAAATAAAAATTTGAATTATCTGTCTGCTATCCTTAAACTGAAGAATGGATAGACAAGAAAGGATGAGTGTAGTGGATTTAGGAATCAATGGAAAAGTAGTCGTGGTTATGGCTTCCAGCAAAGGGCTAGGCAAAGCGACGGCACTCGAATTTGCCAAGGAAGGCGCCACGGTCATCATTTCAAGTCGCAACCAACAGGCGCTTGACGCAACCGCCACTGAAATAAAAGAGGCTTCCGGTAACCAACAAGTGTTCTCCCACGTTTGTGATGTTTCCAAAGAGCCTGATATCCAGGAACTGTTCCAATTCGTCACCGATCAATTTGGTCGCATTGATGTTTTAATCAACAATACAGGCGGTCCGAAAGCTGGTGGATTTGACGCAGTGGAAGATGCTGACTGGTATAAAGCATTCGACCAAAATTTGCTGAGTTATATCCGCGCCTCTCGTGCCGTACTTCCTTATATGAAAGAACAGCAATTTGGACGCATCATCAATATCTCTTCTTCTTCGGTCAAAGAAGTGATTGACGGCCTGATTCTCTCCAATACCTTCCGTGCAGGAATGGTCGGCTTCTCGAAAACGTTGGCACGTGAAGTGGCAGGAGATAATATCATGGTCAATATGGTCGGTCCCGGGCGCATTGCTACCGATCGTGTGGCAGAACTCGATCAGATTGCAGCAGACGCGCAAGATGTTCCGATTGAACAAATCGTTGAAAAAAGCAAGGCGAGTATTCCAGCTGGCCGCTACGGTGAGCCCGCGGAATTTGCCAAAGTTATTGTTTTTCTCGCTTCAGCTGCCAACTCCTATTTGACGGGCCAGTCCCTCGTCGTAGAAGGCGGTTCGTTAAAAGCCTTGTAATGTGCCAAATGATTATACAGGCAAGCTAAAAATCGATATACTGGGAAATGAACCAATTATAAAGGAGATGTTTTTAGAATGGCGAAAAAAGGACACATCCACATGGAAAATGGCGAAATCATCGAATTCGAACTTTTCCCGAACGAAGCACCCAACACTGTTGCAAACTTTGAGGACCTTGCAAACTCAGGTTTCTACAACGATGTAACATTTCACCGTGTAATTCCTGGCTTCGTAAGCCAAGGCGGCGACCCAACCGGCACTGGTGCTGGCGGCAGCGGCAAAACAATCAAATGCGAAACTGAAGGCAACCCGCATAAGCACCAGGCAGGAAGCTTATCAATGGCGCATGCTGGCAAAGATACTGGCTCAAGCCAATTCTTCGTCGTTCACGCACCACAGCCTCATCTTGACGGAGTCCATACTGTTTTTGGACAAGTGACTTCAGGATTGGAAACCGCTAAAGCAATGAGCAATGGCGACAAAATGACAAAAGTTCACGTTTTTGACGAAAAATAAGGATGAATAAACTTAACCGACCTGAATCAGAATTCAGGTCGGTTTTTGTTTGGCGTTTTTTCCATCATATTTTCTCTCAGTTTTGAAATACTTTCCGTTTCGAGTGAAATACTTTCCGTTTGGCATGAATTACTATCCAAATCGAAGCAAATACTTTCCAAGCGCCAAAAAGCGAAAAAAAATACGCCCGCAGGCGCATTTTCTACAACACTTTGCTTAAAAACGCTTTTGTCCGCTCATGTTGCGGGTTACCGAACAATTCTTTCGGTACGTTTTCTTCGACAATATAACCACCATCAATGAACAACACGCGATCGCCCATTTCAGCGGCGAATCCCATTTCATGCGTTACGACGACCATGGTCATGCCTTCACGTGCTAGTTGCTTCATGACGTCTAACACATCTCCTACCATCTCAGGATCGAGTGCAGAAGTCGGTTCATCAAAAAGCATGATTTTCGGGTCCATTGCAAGTGCACGCGCGATAGCAACACGTTGCTTCTGACCACCCGAAAGTTCTCCTGGATAAGCTTTCGCTTTCTCGCTCAATCCAACTTTCTCCAACAATTCATAGGCCTTTTTCTCAGCAGCTTTTCTGTCGCTTTTCTTCACTTTCATTGGTGCCAGAATCACATTTTCCAGTACCGATTTGTGAGGAAACAAATTAAATTGCTGAAACACCATTCCGACGTCTTGACGGATTTTATTAATGTCCACTTTGGAATCGGTAATGTCCGTTCCTTCAATGTAGACATGTCCACCCGTAATTTCTTCTAGTCGGTTTAAGCAGCGAAGAAACGTGCTTTTCCCTGAACCGGATGGGCCAATCACACAAATCACTTCTTTTTCTTCTACGACAGTACTCATATCCTTCAACACTTCCAGCTTGCCGAATGATTTTTTCAAGTTTTCTACTCTGATCATAGTCATCGTAAAACAAACTTCCTTTCTACGTAGCTCGCCAACATGGAGAGCAAGTATATGATGACGAAGTAAATGATCCCTAGGATTAAGTAAACATTAAAGGCATCAAACGTGGCGCTGGCCTGAATTCGGCCTTCTTGCGTCAAGTCTGCAACTCCAATGACCGATAGCAGGGATGTATCCTTCAATGAAATAATTGCCTGGTTGGTAATGGTCGGCAGCATTCGTCTGAAAGCTTGCGGCAAAATGATATAACGCATATTCTGTGTCGAATTCAGACCAAGTGAGCGCGCTGCCTCTGTTTGTCCTTTATCAATCGATTGAATACCGGCACGAATGATTTCCGAGAAATAGGCACCCGCATTGATAGCCACCGTCACAATTCCGGCTGTTGTATTGTCCAATGATATAAAATCCAACGAATTTAGGCCAAAATAAATAAAGAACAGCTGGACGATGAACGGCGTCCCACGAATGGCGTCAACAAAGATTTTAGCAATCCAATTCAGGATTTTCAGCGGTGCCAGTCTGAACAGTGCAACAACCAAACCAATCAGGAATCCAATAACAATGGCGATCGCAAAAATATAAAGTGTAACTTGCAGCCCTTCCATTAAATACGGAAAAGCATTGACAATTGTATCCATACACGTATCCCCTTTACATAAAAAAATGCAGCGCGCTTCTGCGCGCTGCATTCATTTTTTATCCCACTTTAACGATCAATAAGACTTTCACTAAATGAAGTTTTTTTATTCTGCGATATACTTCGCCAAAATTTCATCGTATTCTCCGCTGTCGCGCAATTCCTGAAGACCCGCATTGATTTGTTCAAGCAGTTCTGCGTTTTCACCTTTCAGTACTGCAATTCCGTACTGATCTCCGGTTAAACGCTCACCCACTGTTTTCAAAGCAAGTCCACTTTCGGCAATTGCATAAGCAATAACTGGATAATCTTCCAACAGCACATCCGCATTGCCATTTGAAACTTCCTGGAACATGGATGGGCTATCTTCGAATTGTGCAACGGTATAGCCATATTCCGCTTCATTGTCGCGGGCGAATTGAGCACCTGTTGTCCCGCTCTTCACCGCTACAGTCTTGCCTTCAAGGTCTTCTAGAGCCATGATGTCTGTATTTTCTTCAGCTACAACAAGAGACAATCCTGCATCAAAATAAGGATCTGAAAAATCAACTACTGCTTGACGTTCTTCCGTAATACTCATACCAGCAATCGCGACATCCAATTGGTCTGCCTGTAAAGCCGGGATAATTCCACCAAAATCCATCGGGCTAAATTCAATTCCAAACCCTTGGTTTTCAGCAATTGCCTTAATCAAATCAATGTCGATCCCCGTATATTCGCCATCTACTTCAAATTCGAAAGGTGGGTAGGTTGTGTCGATTCCTACTGTATACGTTTCTCCTTCACTGCTGCCGTCACCACTTGTCGCGCCTTCTTCACTTTCATCGGATCCACAGGCAGCAACTATGAGCATCGTTGCAATAAGTAGTGCTAAAAGACTCCACTTTTTCATTTTATTTCCCCCTTGTTTTCTTCCATCGGTCCATCTGAATATTAATATATCACAATTTTCTCAATTTCAGAACCTTTGATAAAAAATATCCGACATTTTATAAAATTAAACAGGATTAATGAACCTCTTTGTTAGCCACTTCTCTTTTTTTCCGCAAGCGGTTAAACAGCCGAAAATTATGAACTAGCGTTTTTATAACCGCATATGCAGGAATCGCGATCAAAATACCGATAAATCCGTACAATGCTCCGGCAATCATCAATAGCAGGATAATCGTCAACGGATGGATATTCAAGCGGTTGCCCATGATATTTGGCGTGACCAAATTCCCTTCTAGCTGCTGTACTACCAGTAAAACCAAAATCACTTTTATCGCCATCCACATATCGCCGCTCATCAAAGCAACAAACAGTGCAGGAATAATCCCAATTAGTGGACCCAAAAACGGGACGATAATCAGGAACATCGCAAAAATAGCCAAACTGAGGGCATAATCCAGTCCGATGATCAAATAGCCTATATACATCAATGCCCCAACTGCAGCAGCTACAATTGCCTGGCCTACAATAAACGCAGACAATGTTCGATCGACATCTCTCAATACTTTTTCACCTTCAGGCTTATGTTCCTCCGGCAAATACTTTATTAAATGCGGAATGAACTTTTCATCGTCTTTTAATAGGAAGAACAAGACGAACGGGACGACTATCAGCACAATAGCGATATTCATGATCATGGTCAAAATGCTCATCACATTCTCCAACAAGCCTTCAGAAAGATTTTGCAAATAATCTAAAGTCCATGCTCTTATTTCTGGACCGGTGACTCCTCCTATTTGAAAATCAGACAGAAAATTATTCGATTCCTCGGCTACTTCTTCAACAGTTTCTGGAGCTAAGTTTGCCAAGCTTTCGACCTGAGTAGTGATAACCGGACCGAAAAAATAAATCAGAATGGAAAAAATTAAGACGATGACTGTAAAGACAATTCCGATTCCAGCAAGTTTAGGTACATGACGCGTCAGCCACTTGACAAAAGGTCGCAATAGGTAGTAAAGAAGACCCCCTATTAGAATTGGGGCGAAGATAGTAGCGATGACAATTTGCAACGGTTCAAAAAGATAATCGATTTTCCCCAGAAAAAACAAGGTGACTGCAACCAGTAGTATCGCAGTTGTATATTCAAAAAATGGTTTCTTAATCCACAAAACTTTTCCTCATCTCCTTACATGTCAGCAATTTCTAGAACACACAAAAAAACGAAAGCAAAAAAAGCTTTGCTTTCGCTTACTGTCATTCTATTACTTATCTTCTTCAAGTTCACGCATTTCTTTATGGGTTTGTGGGAATGCATTTGCCTGCCATTCATCCCGGTAAGCAGAATCTAATTGAGACAAGCCCTGCTCAGCAGAATCTTCCAATGCATCGACACTTTCACGCTCGTCGATTTCCGCACTGTTACTCATATTCGAATCATCTGTTGTACGCACTGCGTTTTGTTCCTGATATGCTTTGTAAACAAAAATTCCAGAGGCTGCTGCGAGCGCGCTGCCAATAAGTGTATTCATCGTTGATTTTTTCATCTGAATCCCTCCAAAAGTACATGGTTTTTCTCACTTTTTTTTGTATACCCTATATATGAATTTTTAACTAAGCTACAGAGAATTTTTTTATGCTTCAGGATTTCAGCTGACGCAATGCTTTTTCTTCTGCTGGAATTCGGACGAAAAAAAGCAATAGCGCATTTGCAATGCTGAAGATCAAAGCTGTTCGCCATGCACCAAAAATGAGCGGCAACGCCGCAATTTCCAAAACGACCACTATGTAATTGGGATGTGGCAGCCATCGATACGGTCCCTTCTTCACTTTGTCCGCTCCAGGAAGAATGAGGATTTTGGTATTCCAAAAGCGTCCCAGAGAAGATAAAGCCCAAAAGCGAAGCAGCTGTGCACCAACGAAAATGACTAAAAAGATCTGCCAGCCGCTCCCTAGCTCTATTCCCGATGTCCAGCTTTCAAGAAGCAGAGAAACAAAGAAAAGCACATGAAGCAGGACAATCCATTTGTAATGTTCAGCTCCAACTTCAATGGCGCCTTGCTTTCTCATGGTTTTTTCATTGGAACGCGCATATACCACTTCCAACAGCCGTTGCAAAACGACAAAACCGATCAACAGATAGAAGAATGTCATAGCGCCGAATCTCCCCATTCAAGCCACAGCATTTCCGAACTGAAACCGGGTCCCAAAGCGGTAAGCAGTCCTTCTTCTCCCTGCTGCGGTTTCTTTTCCATAAAGTCCTTTAGCACATAGAGCACTGTAGGAGAAGACATATTGCCGTACTTTGCGAGCACTGCTCTTGAAATATCCGTCTTGTCCGTTGTCAGGCCTAGTGATTTTTCATATGCCGTCAATACTTTTTTACCGCCTGGATGAGCAATGAAATGGGTAATATCCAAAGACGTTTTTGAAATTTCTTTTAAAAAATGATCCACATTGGGTTTCAACCATTTTTCGATGATTTTTGGGATATCACGCGAAAAAACCACATGGAGGCCTTCGTCTTTAATGTCCCATCCCATAACATCTTCAGAATCCTGCATTAAGGTTGATTGTGTATCTTTAATATGGAATCCTTCTCCTGGCAAACTTACTTTATCTCCCGTAACCAAGGCACAGGCAGCACCGTCCGCAAACAAGGAAGTTCCAACCAAATTACTTTTCGAGGTGTCAGAGCGCTGAAAGGTTAAACTGCAAAGCTCCAAACAGAGAACCAATACGACCGCTTCGGGATACGCACGGCAATAATCGTCGGCACGGCTGATTCCCGAAGCACCTCCTGCACATCCAAGCCCCCATAGAGGGATACGCTTTATATGCGGAGGCATCTGCAGGTTATTCATGATACGGGCATCAATGGTCGGTGTAGACATTCCGGAGCTTGATACGAAGATAAAGGCATCGACATCCTTTTTGTCCACTTGTGCTTCTTCCAGACACCGAGCTACAGCGCGGCTTCCCATTTTTACCGCTTCCTCCACATAAAGTCGGTTCTTCTCTTCCAGACCTCGCTCTTTTTCAAACCAATCTAAAGGCGCAGCAAAATAACGGCCTTCGATCTGGCCGTTTCCAAATACCCTTAAAAGCCTTTCAATGTCATCGTAATGGCCGCCAAACAAACTCCGAACCACACTAACAATCTCTTTTTGATCTACATGATATGGAGCATTTTCCGTAACTACTTTTCGAATCATGGACATCGACATTTCCCCCTCTGCATCGTATTCATCAATTCTTTATTTCTACCATGGCAGTGCTACGATATTTCCGTCCTTGTCGTTCTGTAGTTGCTGACGCTTTTCGGTTTACAGCAATATTCCAAAATTACCCTATCATGCTTCCCAATAAACTTATTTAATAGAAATAAAACAACTATCACTAAAAGAATTGAATGGAGGACCCAATGCAAAAAGCACGAATGAGAAAGTGCCCACTCTTCTCGAAGTCCTCCCCATGATCAAAGGAAAAGCCATGATCAACGCAGATAAGGCTTGGAATTTGCGGCATGAACTTTATGAGCTGGTCGAGCAGCACGATTTATTCGACCACTTCATGTTAAAAAGTGATAAACCCGTTGAACAATTGACCGATTTTTTTCATTCAAATCCACGGAACATGTTTTATATGCATAAGCTGAGTGACAAAAATCTTCATCAACTCGACCAATTGCTGGAGGATATCTCCCCGATAGCAGTTGAACTTCTCTTTTATACAGAAGATGACGAGGTAGTGTCAGATACTGTCATTGCCAAGCTTAGGGACCAAACGAACTTATGGGGCAATGCGCTTGATTTTGCTGAGAATGCACGGCATTCAGATTCTCTTTCTCTACTGGATCCCGATAAAGGCTGGGGCTGGCTTATAGATCGGGGCATCTGTATGATTCAGACAGATCATCCATTGAAATTCATGGATTATGCAGAAAAGAAAATGAAGATAACCGAACCCGGCTGATTTCATGCCGGGTTCACTTCCTTTAACAACTTCTTCATCCTTTCTCCGACCAGTCTTGTTGAATCTGGATTCTGTCCGGTGCCAAGCGCCTGGATTCGCTAACACAAGCAACAGATGGCAGCTACGTTATTCGAAATAAGATCCTCGATTCCCTCAGCGTCTGTTACCGTGAAAATTAACTATTACTGTACATTCTCATCATCTTTTTCTTCAACTCTTAAAAATCAGTCGCGGAATAGCCCCCTAACAAGTTTGTCCATCGGATAAATGAATGTTCTGCTCAGACCGTTTACAAGGTTTATTCTTTTATTCTCTATTTTTTCGAAAAATTACTCTACAGCTATTTTTTACTCATTATATTATTTTTTATAACAATTTGTTATTACTTTTTACTTTTCAATGTGGTAAAATAAGATCAAATAGGGAGGGATCAATATGAAGATATTGTTGTCTTTAATTGCAGCTGTCATCCTGATGTTCAGTTCGTTTTTGTCTCCCGCCAAAGCGATTGTTTTGTTTGATGACGTCTTTGCCAGTCACCCGTTTGCTTTTGAAATCGCTTACCTGTACGAAGAAGGAATCATCAACGGCTATCCTGATGGAACCTTCAGACCAAATGATCCCGTTACGCGGGCTCACGCCGTCGCCATGATCGGACGCGCATTGAATTTGGACGATACATCCCGCCCCACTGGCTTTAGGGATGTACCGGCAAGCCATCCGTTTTCCGGTTACATCGCTTCAGCAGTTGAAGAGGAAATTATTGTCGGTTTCCCGAATAATTATTTCCGTCCGAATTGGACTGTCACTCGTGCCCAAACTGCCGTAATGCTTGATAGAGCTTATTATTTCCCAGAAGCTCCAGACAATAACTTCAGGGATATGAGGGAAAATCACTTCGCTTTTGATGCTGTATCAAGACTCGCCTACCGAGGAGTTGCACGCGGGTATCCGGATAACACGTTCCGTCCGGACACTCCTGTCACACGTGCTCAGTTTTCTGCATTCCTGGCCCGCGCGATTGAACCGGCTTTCATACCTGAAAAACAGGAGTTGCTTATGACAGCCAATGAAATCTTGGCGGACCTGCAAGCCGAGGATTTCGGTGATGTTGCTGCTTATGTCAGCTCTTCAGAAGGATTGACTTTCTGTCCTTACAGCGGCGGCTGTATTGACAGTGGCGGCGTCACTTTCACTAAAGCTCAGCTTCCTGATTTCATGAATGATCTTAATGATTATTTATGGGGATATCAAGACGGCAGCGGCTTTGAAATCAATTTGACACCTGCTGAGTATTACGATGAGTACTTGATGGATGCGACTTATACCGCCAAGGAACGCTATGGACGGACCATCCAGCCAACTACACATGAGTTTATTCACCAACTGTATCCGCAAGCGACCATTGTCGAGTTCTATTTCCCTGGCACAACGCAATATGAAGGGATGGACTGGCAAAGCTTGAACATGGTATTCGAGAAAAACAGCAGCGGAGACTGGGTATTGAAAGCGATCATCAATGACCGTTGGACTATCTAGTCTTTGAAACTAGACGAAGAAAGACCCGGCATTTTATCTGCCGGGTTTTCCTTCGTTTTCTTTTGTTTTTTTCAATAGTACCGTTAAGGCTGCTTCGAATTTTTCATTGTCTTCAGGACGCCGTTTTTTCGGTCCTTTCATCCGGCCTCCACCTTGACGTATTTTTTTAGCGACATGGCGACCGTGTAGCAGCTGTTCAATGTTTTCATTCGAATAGACGCGGCCGTTCTGATCAATCGGAATGCCCCGTTTGGCAAGTACCATTGCCGCAAGTCCATAATCTTGGGTAACGACAATGTCCCCTTTGTCGACACGGTTTACAAGGACGAAGTCGACGGCATCAGCGCCTTTGGATACAGTGATGGTTTCCGCTCCTTCCCTGTGCATCTCGTGAGAAGTGTCGCAAATCAATATGACCGGCAGCCGGTATGTTTTAGCCAAGTTGATTGTCTGCCCAACGACCGGACAGCCATCTGCATCAATAAGAATTTTGACCATTACTCCTCCGCTCCTTTCACAATTTCATCCACCAGTTTCTCCGCTGCTCTCCGGTAAAGGTTGCTGGTATGCACCAATGACGCAATGAGCAGTACGCGCTCCAGCTCCTCGGAATCTTCGACACCCGCCACTTGTTCGGCAGCCCCTTCCGCTTGCCGCTTTAAGGCATCCGCGAAGACTTCCGTGTTGCCCTGTTGGAGGTTTAAATAGCTTCGATAAAATTGCTCCAGATCCAGCTTTTTTTGTGCTGCCTTTTCATTGATGCCATTCAATACCAGCTTGACGTCATTAATCGACAATGCGCTTTTCATCTGATAAATCAAGCTGATCAGCATGATATGGTTACGGCTATATTTTTTATTTTGGACCGGATAAAATAATTTTCCTTTGGCATAATTATTAATCATGGTTTTGGTCAGAATCTTCTCATCCAGATGACGTTTTGATTCGGCAAAAGTAGATTCGAACAATTGAATGACCTGATCAATATACAAATCGATCTTCGGAATATCTTCTGGCAGAATCTGATTATGGAAAGCCATTGCTTCAATGATTTCATTTGTTTTCTCCATGTGCGCCCACGCTCCTAAGGTGTTTCATACACGCTATCTTACCCCATCATTAAGATTTCTCCAAACTTGACTCTATTTATTAATGCGAGTATCTTTATATGTAGTTTCAATAACTACATATAAAGAGGAGTTGTTCCACGTGAGCACCTATATCAGAGAACCCTTTAACGCCTTATCCCATTTAGCGGGTGCTGTGTTGTCACTAGCTGCGCTGTTAGCAATGGTCATCAAAGTCGCCTATGCCAACGAATCCGCTCTGCATGTTGCAGCTGTTACCATCTTCGGCATCAGCCTGATCTTGTTGTATACAGCTTCCACCATCTATCACTCAGCCCTATCACAACCTTATATCATTGCGTTCTTGCGAAAACTCGATCACTCGATGATCTTCACTTTAATCGCGGGCTCGTATGCCCCTTTTTGCCTAATTGCTCTTGGCGGAACACTTGGCTGGACCTTATTTTCCCTTGTCGCCATTTTAGGACTAAGCGGCATCTTCTTTAAAATGATTTGGTTTCATGCTCCGAGATGGCTGTCTACGGCACTCTACATTGCCATGGGCTGGATTATTATTTTCGCTGTGGTCCCATTGGCGGACAGCATGTCTTTGACCGGCTTGCTGCTACTCATAGCAGGAGGAGTTTCCTATACAGTAGGCGGTATCATTTATGGACTAAAACCCGACTTTCTGTCTTCCAAGTATTTGGGCTTCCATGAAATTTTTCACCTCTTTATCCTTTTCGGTAGCCTCTGCCATTTCCTATCCGTCTATTTTTATGTTCTATAGAAAAAACAGAAGCAACTAGGCAGCCCTAATAAGCTATTCACACTGCAGAGTATTCAAAGTAGTCTTTCAGAATGATAGGATAAGTGTTAAATCAGCTGAAACGAAAAAAGGAGTTCACAAATTTCTTTGTGAACTCCTTTTTCGATTCTTCAGTGAGAAGACGCATGTTTTTTGGACATCATCCACATATAGTAAAAGACGATAAGTATGACAAAAATACCGAGCATTAAATACAGATTTGAATACCCGACAATCCCGGCAATGATTCCCAGTGAAACTGAGCCCACTGCAATTCCGCTGTCATATAAAGCGAAAAAGGTTCCTGTGGCATATCCGCTGCGATGTTTATCAGCTGCCCGGATGGCAATCGTTTGGAAGCTTGGTAGCAATGTTCCATAGCCAAGACCCACCAATCCTCCCGAAGCTAACAACATCCATGAAGAATCCGCAAAACTCAGTGAAATAAGCCCTGCTCCAAAGATAATAATCGAAGGAATGATGACAACGCTAGGGCCTATTGTGTCAAACAATCTCCCCGTAATTGGACGTACAAGCAGCATAGCTATTGCATAAACTACAAAAAAGAAACTCGCTGCTTTGATTAATCCAAGCGACTCAGTATAAACGGAAATAAACGTCAGGATACTCGCATAAGCAAATGATATGAAAAATCCAACGGTTGCAATCGGTATGGATTTTTTCTCCAGAAAATCATTGATTGTCATTTTATGCTTGTCATTTTTACTAACCGGCTCCTTTTCCACTTTAACGGCTAAAGCACAAAAGAATCCGATAATCATTATACCGGCCAGCACAATAAAAATAATTCGTGCTGAGATATACTGTTGCAAGGTCAGCGCAATAAAAGGGCCGACTATTACTGCAAGATTCATGGCGATTCCATAATAACCCAAGCCTTCACCGCGCCGCTCTGGCGGAATGATGTCCGCTGCAATGGCTCCAGCTACGGTCGTAACCAAACTGAACCAGATGCCCTGGAAAAAGCGCAGCAGCAAAAGCACTGTAAAACTTCCGACAAACACATAAAACGCTGTACTGACGGCGAACAGAAAGAGAGCAATCATCAGTATTTTCTTCTTCCCGAATTTTTCCAGAATCATCCCTGCAAAAAAACGCATGATAATAGCAGATAGCAGGAAGATAGAAACCGCCACTCCTCCTTCTGTAACTGTGCCGCCTAAATCATTCAATACATAAAGCGGCATGAACGTCAGCAGTGCATAGAAAACCACAAAAATAAAAAACGTACTGATTGAGATATTAATAAAACTCTTTGTCCAAATCGGTCTTTTTTCAGCCATTCCCTATATCCTTTTCTTCAGAACTCATTCTTCCTATTTTTTTCAGCAAAGCAAGCAGCTGATTTTGTTCTTTATCCGAAAGGTGTGAAACCAGTCTCTCTTCTGTTTGAAGAATTCGATTTTCAATTTCCGGTATCTTTTGTTCAGCAAAAAGAGAAAGTTGAACAATTCGCTCACGTTTATCTTTTCCTTCTCGGCGTAATATCCATCCACTTTCCTCTAAACGGACAATTGTCCTCGTTACAGTTGGTGCTTCGACATTCAAATACTGCCAAATCTCTTTCTGTGTCATCGAACCGAATTGCTTCAGGCAAAACAGAATAGACCACTGAGAACTGTACAGTTTAAATTCCTTTAAGCCTGAATTATTCACGCTTGGTCGCTCATCCGGGAATTTAGCTGAAATTCACTGATTGTCGAAATTTTTTAAGGCATATTTCCTCTTTTTCATTTCATCTACGTGAAATTCTGCATCGACTCATTTAAAAAGAGCGTTTTTGGGCAGACGACTCCCTTGGCAGAGATCCAAATTTCAAAAAAGGAGTAATGAGAAGCTATTCGATTTTCAGCTGTTGAATCCGGGCGAGGATTTTCCAAAAGAAGTCTTGGTAGACAAAACTGGAAGACAATTTGAAGTAAAGAGACCGTCCTGACTTCACCAGCTTACTGGCCACTTTTACCAGTCGTGTCCGGATGGTCTGGATCTGCATCTTCTTTTGCCCTTCCGGAAACGTTAATGTGCGCAGCCAATTCACTAAATTATAAGCCAACAGGCTTAGCATCATTTTCGCTTCGTTCACTTGGTAGGAATGGCTGTTCATTCGATCAAATCCAAACCCATTTTTAGCTTCTTTGATGTAATTTTCCATGGTTCCTCTTTTTTGATAGGTGCGGACAATGGCTTCCGGGGAGAACACGTCCGTGAAATTCGTCACAAAAAATGTATGGGTAAAGAACAATTCACCCGCAGGCCGTGCGGACTGGATGACGACTTTCCGGGGCTTATCCCATTTTTTCGCCTGATAGGTTGTTTCTGAAACATGATATTCGGTCTTTGTGCTGTCAGATGGTGTCGAAGATGGATGGTATTCCTCCGCAAGACATTGCAGGATGGCATTGGATTTGAGCCGGATGACGTAATAGACCGATTCCTTTTCACATAGTTCATACAAAGCCGGAACGGCAAACCCACTGTCCCCGCGGATGAACGGCGTCGTCTCAGGAAACTGTTCATTATAATGTTCAATCAGCGGCCGGATGAAATCCACGACTCCGTTGGATGTGTAGACATTGCCGGGGCGCAGCTGGGCTTTCAAGAAATCACCGGTGATCCCGTCAAAAGCGACCAACGGATGGAAACCGACCGTCCCGTAATGGGCATTGTACGCCGCATCGCACTGGTTGCCGTAGGTATCGGCATGTGTCGAGTCCAGATCGAAGATGATCGCTTCAGCTTTCCGGTGCCGATGCACTTTATCGAGCAGTTCCTGGTTGGCTTGTTGTAATTGAATCATCGCTTCCGGATTAAAACGTGGCCAAAAACGAGATAGACTGGGTTGGGAAGCTAACGCTCCTTGTCCGAGAACTTGAGTGAAAATCGGATCGTCCGTCAGGTGGTCCGCAGCATCATCTTCCGCATAACCCGCTATTATCTGGTAGATTTTCTGGCCGAATAATTTTTCGTTCGAATGGATCCAATGAGAACGAGTATCTTTCAAATGAAGATGCTTCGCCACGGTTTGCGAAAAGCCAAGCTTTACGTCGAATTCCTTGAACAGGAACGCGCCGGTATCTGAGGAAAGTGAACCTCCATCATTTGATAATTTGATCTGACGATTGAAATCAAGGGATATTTGCGGTAATGTAGCCATAAGAAGAATCCTTTCTGTTGGTTATTTTGTGGTGATTTAACCTTAGCAGAAACGGATTCTTTTTTCATTTTTTTCATGCATAAGCAAAGGCCCCAAAAGCCGATGAACTCGGGTTTTGGGGCCTTTATCAATAAATCGGTGAATAATTCAGGTTAAGGTTTCGTTCACTTCTTTGATTGATAACCGAGATTTTTGATGAATTTCGTGAAATAGCAAGTTTTTCATTATCTTCACCCTCATAAATTATTTACTCAGGTAATTATATGCTCCTTAAATTTCTTTGTAAAGGAAAGTATTTTGACTCTCAAAGAAAAATAGGGCTGTCCCAAAAGATCACGAAAAATGACTTTTGGTGGCAGTCCTTTTATCGTTCTCGGAAAGATCGGCTAATTGTCATTTCGGCGAAAAGACATTGTACGAAGAGAGTTTGGACAATATCTTTTCGAAAGGGCTAGCAGAGCGATACAGGAGCACATCTTTGCACTTTGCCACCTCTATTCCAGTCAGCCCGTTCTCAAAATGCAGACAAAAAATTGGAAGAGAAAAAGGCTTGATTTTTTTCTCCTCCAATTTTACTTTTCGAAACTTGTGGGACAGTCTCTTTTCTTCTTTTACTAAATCAGAAATCCCTGTTTTTTTGCATCAAACAATAATTCTTCACGGAACTTTGGATGTGCGATGGCTACCAAGCGCTTGGCACGTTCTGAGATAGAAACCCCATGCAAATGGGCTACTCCATATTCAGTAACAATATTGTCCACGTCATTTTTTCCGGTGGTCACCACTGAGCCTGGAGCAAGCGATAATTTAATCCGTGATAAGGTGTCATCTTTGGCAGTTGATGGCATGCAAATATAACCTTTTCCATTCTCCGCAAACCGAACACCCCGGGCAAAATCAACCTGTCCGCCACTTGACGAATAATACTTTCCGCCAACCGTTTCAGATGCACATTGGCCGAACAAATCCACTTCTGTTGTCGAATTGATAGACACAATATTCTTTTCTTTGGCAATTTCTCTTGGATCGTTGACGACACTTACCGGCAAAAATTCAACTGCTGGGTTGTTATCGATGAAATCATACAGGTTTTTGGAACCAAAAGCGAAAGTGGCAACGATT
Source organism: Planococcus antarcticus DSM 14505 (assembly GCF_001687565.2). Classification (NCBI taxonomy): domain Bacteria; kingdom Bacillati; phylum Bacillota; class Bacilli; order Caryophanales; family Caryophanaceae; genus Planococcus; species Planococcus antarcticus. Next base: position 395,239 of record NZ_CP016534.2, on the reverse strand, counting down.
TTTCCTGGATTCGTAAACTTCCGTGTTCCATCCACCGCACCCGCAGCTACCAGATTTGCGACGCCGTCCGGCAACATTTCCGTGTGGATTCCTAAGTGCCTGTGGTCCTTCAACATACTGATGACTGCATTCGGAACGGAACCGATTCCGATTTGCAGTGTATCACCGTCTTGAATATCTTGAATGATTGAAGAGGCGATCAACAGATCCTTATCGCTGACTTCCAGAATCTTCTCTTCTGAAAGGGCTGTGTGATGCTCCACATATCCCGAAATTTGGCTGACATGTATTTGATTGCGACCATATGTTCGTGGCATTTGGTCATTCACTTCTAGAATAAATGGCACTTTCCCAATAAAATCAGCAATGTAATCGGCTTGTGTTCCCAAAGTGAAATAACCGTGTTCATCCATCGGCGAAGCTACCGTCAAAATCATCGACATTTTGGTGACATTTTGAAGCATACGCGGCATTTCATGAAAATTGTTTGGGACCAGCTCCATCTTTGCTTGCTGGTAAACTTTTCGAGTAGCCCCACTCAGGAAATACGAAACATGCCGCAATTGCTCTATTTCGCCTTGAATGTACGACCGTGAGCGCAAAGCGAGCATTTGATGGACTTTTACTCCATCCAATTGTTGTGCATTTTCTTCCAATATATCCAGTAACCGGATTGGTTCCCCATTAGCAATCGGGATGATCAGATCCGCTTTGGGATCGATTAAATCTATAACTTCTTGTGGTGTTAACGCTTTTCCCATTATGTAACCCCCGCTTTTCTTCGTATTCTCTAACTTTACCATATATGATGTTGGCTCTATTTTTTCCGAAATTTCTGTACCATTGTGCTCTCTGTATAAATAAAAAACCGTCAGTTTTTCTGACGGTTTCGATTTTTCAAGGCAAAAACAACGCCGGACAGGCCGAACAATGCCATCAATGCCCATAGGATCACAAGAATCATAGAACCTATTCCATCGCTTCCTTCCACTACAGCAGTCAACTGCAAAGCAAAGAAAGCAAGGCTTATTAGAGCAATTGCACCGAAGTAAAGAATTCGCGCTTTAAAACTAAAGTTCTTCATGTTCTAGACTCCTTTGGTTTTTTCTTTGGTTTCCAAGTAAATCAACCATTATCTTTTATGCAATCAACCATTACCATTACCATTCACTTTTCAGAAAGACTTCAAACGTCAGAATCAGCAATAGTAGTCTTTATTTGATGAGAAACTTCGTACGGCTGTAGCCCTCTTTTGATTTTTCGACTTCCAAGATAGCTGGAATTGCGGCTTTCAATTCCTGAACGTGTGAAATGACCCCAATCATTCGTCCTGATTTTTGCAGGTCAATCAGCGTTTCAATCGATTTATTGAGCGATTCTTCGTCAAGCGAACCGAACCCTTCGTCGATGAACATTGTATCAATGGAGACATTTCCTTGGAAGCTTTGAATAACGTCCGCCATTCCCAATGCTAAACACAGCGATGCGTTGAACTTCTCCCCACCTGACATGGTCTTTACATCACGTGTCTGCCCCGTATACGCGTCATAGACGTCCAAGCCAAGCCCGCTTTGTTTGCCCCGCGCTTCCTGACGGTCACTACGGATCAAGTGAAATTGACCATTGGATAAATTTTTCAGCCGTTCGTTGGCTGATAGGATAATCTGTTCCAAATATTCGATTTGCAGATAGCGTTCAAAAGAAATCTTCAAACCGTTCTGTCCACGGATCATGTCATGAAGATCTGCAATCCGGTTTAGTGTTTGCTCAGCTTCAAGTGCTTTTCCAATTACCTCATGAATATTGGCAATCAAGCTCAATCCAGCCTTTTCGAAATCCTGTGAGCGATTGCGTTCAACAAGTGCCTGCTCGTAAGTACCTTTTAGTTCTGCCAGTTCTGTTTCAGCCTGGTTCAGGTCCTTGCGGCTTTGAGCTGCCAGCAATTCTTCCAGCTCGTTGACCTGCTGCAGCAAAGTATGGCGGGTTTGGTTATACTCCAAGACATCTTTTTTCAAAGCTGTGAGCGCGGCTTCTGTCATTTTTGCCTGCTGATAAGCTGCTTCAGAATCAAATGACGATTTTACCAGGGCTTCCGCAAATTGCTGCTGAGCTCTTGTTCTTTTTTTTGTTATTTCTTCTGCTATATCTTTGGAATATCCGATGGAAACCGCGGCACTCGCCAGTTGCTCTTTCGATTTTTGAAACTTTTCTTGAGCGCTAGTCCAGCTTTGTTCCAACTGCTGCTTGCGCGAAGCCGATTGCTGCAACTGCTGTTTCAAGACAGAAAGCTTTCGTAAATTTTCTGGAACCGCAGCCAGTTCGTTTTCAAAAACTGCTTTGGCGGTATGATAAGAAGACTGCTTTTTCTGCACATCTTCCGCCATCCCACGATTTTTTTGCTCTAATTCCTCAATCTTACTGGAACAAATAGCTAATTGTTCTTTCCATTTCCGCAAATCCAACTTAGCTGCCTGCTGCTCTTTTATTTGCTCTGTTAACTGAAGCTTTGTTTGTTCCAGCTGACGCGACTGCTCTTCTGCCTGCTCCGCATCCAATTTCAGGTTTGTTAGTTCTTCCTGTTTATTTCTCAGTTGCTCCTGCAAAGTGAATAGTTTAGCTGATCCATTGCGGTATTCTCCGTCCACTAAGTCAAAATCGGATTTTGCTGCTTCCACTTGCTCTTTTGATACAGTTTGTTCTTCTATTTTCAGGTCTATGCCAGGATGTTCCACGCTTCCACAGACTGGGCAGGCTTCCCCATCATGCAATTGAGTGGCTAGAATATGCGCTTGATCGGCAAACCACTGAGCTTCCAGTTGGCGATAAGAAAGTTCTACTTGTTCAAAAGTTATCTTTTTTGCTTCTTGAATAGCTTGTTGCTGCTTTTTTTGCTGTTTCAGCAAAATATACTCAGCTGCTAGTCTAGCTTTCTCTGTGACAGCCGTTAGTTCTTGCTGCGTTTCATCAGATGATTCCAGAAAAACTTCCAATTTGGCGATTTTTTCATCAAACTGTTGCTTCTCATCTTTTTGAATAGTAAACTCTTTTCCAGCTTGCTTCCGATGGATTTCCGACTGCTGCGCCTCTTTCTCAAGACTGGCTAGATTTTCTTTTTTCTGCTCCAGCTCTTGAATGGCTGGCAATAGCTTTTCCAGATAAATGATCTGCTCACGCAGCTTGTCCCGTTCGCCTTGAAGCGCCTGTTGCGCAATAAACACCTGTTCAGCAGAAAGCTTGTTTTGCTCTGCCTGCTCTTGCTGGCTGATTGAAGCTTTTAGATCCGCTTTTTTCTTCATTTCATCGGTGCTCAATTCATGGAATAAGCTTTCAATACCAGCAATATAGCCGGCGCGTTCCGCTGATTGCAAAGCTATTTCTTTTTCTGCATATTCTGCCTGCCGCTGTTTCAACTGTTCGAGCTGCGCTTTTTTCGTATCCAATTCGCCAAAGCGGTCATTCCATTTTCTTGCTTCGTGGTAAGCGCTCATTTTGTCAGCATGAAGGGTGTAGACAGTCTGGTATTTTTGTTCATCGCTATTGATCTTTTGTTTGTAATAGTCGGCCTCTTTTTCTAGTCCGGCAAGCACCTGATTGATGTTCGTATGCTCACGGCTCAATACTTCAAAAATTTCCGAATCGCGTTCCGGCAAAGAAGAAGTAATCCGTTGGATATAACTACTCAGGATATGCTGTTCACGCTCAAAGATTTTGGCTGCCTCGTCTTTTTTTTGCTTAAGCCGCTCACTGATCAGTTTATACGGCTCCGTTTTGAAGATTTTACGAAGAATTTCTTCTTTGTTATCTGTTTCAGAAGTCAGCAGCTTGCGGAATTCACCTTGTGGAAGCATGACGATTTGGCTAAACTGATTTTGTGTCAATCCGATAATCTCTTCGGCACGCCGATTGATTTCCGAAACCATCTGCCGTTCAACACAAGGCTTTTCACCTTCCCCGATACGTTCAAAAAACTCGTAGCGTTCGCCAGTGGCACTTTTATTTCCTTTTTTCACGTGTCCCATCTGGCGTAAAATCCGGTACACTGTGCCATGGATTTCGAATTCCATTTCAACGCAAGTATGCGTTGCATCATCCGCAAAATCACTTCTTAATATCCGTGATTCACTGCGGTCAGAGCCACTAGCTGAGCCATACAGAGCAAAGCAGATGCCATCAAAAATAGTGGTCTTCCCCGAACCGGTGCTACCTGAAATAACGAACAACTGATTTCCTTGTAAGTCAGCAAAATTAATTTCTTCGGTGTTTTTATAAGGGCCGAATGCAGTCATTTTCAGCTTTAAAGGCCTCATGATTTCACCTCTTCTGTTTTGGCAGGCTCTTCCTGCAGAAATTCCTGAAGCACTTCTTTGAAGATATCAGCAGTTTCAGCTGACGCTTTTTCGCCTTTCACTTCTTCGTAAAAAGTATGGAACAAGGACAATGAATCCATCTTACGGCGTGATCCCACTTCACTTTGCAGCATACTCCCGGAAAAATTTTTCCGTTCCACGTGCATGGCATTCGGGTACACTGAACGCACCTTTTCCATCGGAAACAGCACAGGAGCATCATCCAATAAAGTCACGAAGACAAAATCATCGCTAATTTCATGACGTAAAATTTCATTAATGGTGCCTTCAACAGTCCGCATGTTGCGCCTCGGCGAGAATAAGCGCTTCTCTACTGACACTTCGCCTCGTGCATCCATTTCAACAATATGAAAACCTTTTTGGTGATGCTCTTCTGAAATTGAATACTTCAAAGGCGATCCCGAATAACGGATTGTTTCATTTAACACGTAATGGGCTTTATGCAAGTGGCCAAGTGCTGTGTAGTGAAATCCTTCGAAATGATGGGCATCCACATGCTCTGCCCCGCCAATCGACAGCGGCCGTTCAGAATCACTGGTATTCTCTTCCTGTTCGCCATGATGTGTCACAAAAGCGTGTCCTACAAACACATGACGAGCTTGTGGGTCGTATGCGGCTTTGATGTTTTCCGTAATGGCTTTCATAGCTTCATTATGGGTACGGATGGCATCATCTTCAAACTCATAACGAACCATCGATGGATCCGTGTAAGGAATCAAATGAAAATGGACTTCTCCAAACTGGTCGCTCAAGACAACCGCTCGATGATCTTTATGGACATGCCCCGCGATATGGATTTCATTCATCTTCATTAGCCGACTGCCAAAATTCAACCTTCCAGGACTGTCGTGGTTGCCTGCTACTGCCAGTACCGGCGTCTTTAATTCCAGCACTATTTTTGCTAGTACCTCGTCCAGTAAATTGACGGCATCAGTTGGCGGAACTGCTCGGTCATAAAGATCTCCCGCAATGATGATGGCATCCGGCTGTTGCTCTTTTATGGCATCCATGAATTGCTCCAATACAAATTGTTGTTCTTCTGTCATATAGATTCCCTGTACCAGCTTGCCCAAATGCCAGTCAGCGGTATGAAAAAATTTCATTGTATTGCTCCTTTCTTCACTTACAAAAGAATATATGTTCGTTCCATTATACACGATACTGGCTGCTTGTTTTAATTTCACTTATGCCCTATAATAAGAACAAACGTTCTCACTAAAAGGAGGGTTACTCATGAAAGCACAAATTTTAAAGGCTTTTAAATACCAGCAGTTTGTTGACATGGTGTACATGGCCAATGATGGAACCATCAGCAAACGCCGCATCAACATTTTGAAGGTCAGTGGAGACTCGTTCCAGGCCTATTGTTTTCTTCGCCGTAAGAAACGCACCTTTAAAATAGATAATGTGCTTTCACTGATTCCCGTTATCCATAAAGAGCGCCAGATTATATAAGCCCATCTGTCCTTATGATACACTGTAGGAAACGTGTTTTGGAGGGTGAAATGATGAGATTAACTGTTTATCTTGCTGGGGAGATCCACAGCGCCTGGCGCGAGGAAATCAAAAAAAAGTCAGCCGCATTGGATTTGCCGATTGATTTTGTCGGACCGATGGAAATTCACGAACGCTCGGACAATATTGGTGAAGATATTCTTGGCGAACAACCTGATGCTGTCGCTAAAGACCACGCTGCTTCTAGTTTTAATAACTTGCGCACTGGTGTCTTGATGTACAAAGCTGATTTGGTCATCGCACTTTTCGGTGAACAATACAAACAATGGAATACGGCGATGGATGCCAGTACAGCACTTGCTTCCGGCAAGCCGGTCATTCTCATCCGTCCGGAAAAATTACATCATCCATTAAAAGAATTGTCACGAAAAGCAAATGCCACGGTTGAAACCTGTGACCAGGCAATTAAAGCGTTAACTTATATCATCGAATGAAAACAGCCGCTTTCGCCCTTTATCTTTCAAGGTTGAGAGTGGCTGTTTTTCAATTTTTTATGCGCTAGCTTCGTCGCTCACCCTCAAGACAAGGGCCCTTGCTCCTGCATCGCTCCGTTAGCTTCGTCGCAATAAAAAAAGTCCCTCAAGGGGGACTTTTTTATCTGTACCAGCTTCCGACTATTGGGTAGTCGAAATATTCGTTGTTGAGCGCTTTGATAATCCCCATAATTGGAATGATGACACCCATCAGCCCGAATACAATAAGCATCGGAATTCCAATAACGAAAATGATCAGCAAGCTGGAGATCGAAATCAGTACACCTATAGCAAGTTGGAACAGCAACGCTTGAATTGACAGCCTCTTGACTTCTTTATCTTCTGAAATTAGAAACACAATCACTGGAACAAGAAACGGAGCGAAAAACGCGCTGGCATGGACAAGTATTTTCAAACCTGTGTTTTCCATCATGTAAACCTCCAGTCAAATCTTTCTTATACTGTAATATACGGATGAACCACTGGAAAGTTTCAATCTTTATTCGCTAATGTTTAAAACGACTTTGCCAAATTGGTTGCCCGACGCTAAATAATCAAAAGCTTCCTCTACCTGGTCCAACGGAAATGCTTTGTCGACGACTGGCCGCATATTAAAAGACTCCATATGTTCAAGCATAGCACGTAATTCTTCACGGCTCCCCATAGTTGAACCGACTAATTGATATTGTCCATAAAAGAATTTGCGAAGATTGAGATCCACAGTATCTTCTGTAGTGGCTCCAAAAATAACGATACGTCCGCCTTTTTTGAGAATGTCGAGTGATCGATTAAAAGTAGCTCCTCCCACACTATCGATAACGAGGTCAATCGTTTCATCTGCTAATTCTTTCAGCCAATCACTGTCAGTAGGAATAGCTAAATCAGCTCCAATTCTTTTGGCGTGCTGACGCTTTTCTTCACTACGAGAAGTGACGATTACTCTAGCTCCCTCATTTTTGGCAAATTGAATCAGGAATGTCGCGACACCGCTTCCGGCGCCTGGTATAAAAAGAGTGTCCCCTTTTTTTAACTGTCCCTTTGTAAATAACGCGCGATATCCGGTCAATGCCGACAAAGCTAAACTCCCTGCCTCTGCCCAACTTAAATAAGGAGGTTTCTTCTCCAATTGTTCAGCAGATATCGCAATTTTTTCGGCAAATGTTCCATGGTCCGGCATTCCTAGGATATCGAATTCTGCGGGTGGTGCTTCGCTGTTTGTGTGCCAGCGTAATGCAGGATTGATGATTACTTCGTCTCCGGTGGCAAAGTCGACTACATCTTCGCCCACCGATTCAACTATGCCTGCCCCGTCAGATCCAACTATTAATGCTTCGGGATTATCCCCATAACGCTTAATCAAACCTAAGTCTCTACGATTTATACCTGCTGTTTTTAAAGACACTAAGACTTCTTCTGCTTTCGTTACTGGTTCTTCCATGTTTTTTAATTTCCATTCACCTGATTCCATTACGAATGCTTTCACATATTTCACCCTTCCTTAAAGTATTCACTGAATAACTCCAATTGCGTCTTGCTGACAATATCCTGCGAAAATAACGGAACATAAACCAGTTTTTGTTTCGGAAAAGTTTCTTCAATCTGCTGCATGTATTTTTTCTCATGCTTTTTTCGTTCCATTAAAAATTCACCATCTGCCGCTTCCGGCAAGACTTTATTGACAATGAGAGTATTCACATGAAGATGATAATTATGCAGAAGATCCAGGGCTTTTTTGGTTTCCAAAATAGGCAAGCGTTCCGGATTTAGTACAAAGATAAATCCAGTTTTCTGTTCATCCAACAGCAGATCACGAGCTTTCGAAAAACGCTCCTGCCTTTCTCTCAGAACATCATAAATCGGATCTTCCCGCGGTTCGCCATCGTTCAACAATTGTGTGTAATTAGCATTAGTTTTGCGGCGCTTTTCAAGCAGTCCTTCAATCCAGACACCCATCAATTCGGGTAAAGTCAAAAGTCGGATAGTATGGCCAGTTGGAGCGGTGTCGAACACCAATTTGTCAAAGTTCTGACGTTCTTCTAGGATGATATGAATCAGCTTATCAAATAACGCGGCCTCGTCTGCACCTGGCGAAGCTTTCGCCGTGTCTAATTGCCGGTTCACTTCTTCCATCATACTCGAATGGACCGTGCCTTTAATATTGGCTTTTACCGTTTTAATATAATTATCCGTTTCAATTTCCGGATCAATTTCAAGAGCATAGAGATTATCAGCAATCGCTTTTGTTTTGCCGCCAATTTTCTGGTTAAAAATATCCCCCACATTATGGGCAGGGTCCGTTGATATCAATAAAGTTTTATTGCCCTCTTTGGCTGATCTCCAAGCAATAGCTGCAGCTGATGTCGATTTTCCGACACCCCCTTTTCCTCCGACAAAAATGATGCTTTTCGATAGTACATTCATTCTATTCCCTCATTCCTAAAGAAATTAACAGCAGCGAATGCCTGTTAACGGTGATTTGTCCATGCCCATACGCAGATGCCAGTCATGGAATTCTTCAATCATGTACGGATACAATTCTAGTGTATAGTAATAGACTGGATTCGGGATCCCTAGCATCTCCGAATAAAGCATTAGGAGGAAGAGATCGTCCTCATCCCGAAGCTCACGGGCAATTTCAGTGCGATGCGGCAATTCAAGGACAGCTTCATAAAAAGCAATCAACTGTTTCAACTTGTCGAACACCAACATATCAACACCTCTTTCTACTAAAAATGGAAGGGATCACAAAACGCATGACCCCTTGGCCATTTTCTTATTTTACTCATCTTCTGAGAAACCAGGATCTGTTTTCTTAAGCAATGCCTGAATAGCTGTCAGGATAATCCAAAGTGTAAAGACAAAGATGATGGCTCCAAAGACAAATAACAGCATACTTGGCTGTTCTGCATACCACGCCCATTGCAAGAACACTTGCTGGAACATTGCCCAAAGCGTCATGAACATCAGGAAAATCATCGGGATGATTGTAATCATGTAATTTCGTCCAAGTTTCTTGAGCCAAATGGAAATAAGCAATAAACTGATGCCGGCAAGCAGTTGGTTGGCTGTTCCGAATAACGGCCACAATAAGTAACCGCCTGAGCCAAAGCCATTTGGCCCTTCAGGAAGCAAGACCAGTGCCGCACTTGCCCCAACAGCAATTGTCGTAGCTACGTGCTTTTTCTCAAGAGAAGGAATTTTGTATTCGACACCTAATTCCGAAATGATGTAACGCATTAAGCGGACCGAAGTATCCAATGTTGTTGCAGCAAACGACACGACGATAATAGAAACAATCGTCGAAGCAACTTCGGGTGGAATCAGCAAGCCTTGAGCTAAATTGGTAGCCCCTTCGATAAATGCGCCTAAACCAGCTCCGTTAGAAGCTTGGAAACTGCTGTAAGTTGCAAAAAATGTCTCACGGTCAGGGAACAATGTGATAACGGCAATGATTGAAATCAGTGCCAAAACCCCTTCACCTACTGCTCCTAAATAACCGACAAAACGTGCTTCGGTTTCTTTATCCAATTGTTTTGAGGTAGTCCCCGATGAAACAAGTCCATGGAAGCCTGATATTGCTCCACAGGCAATGGTGATGAACAACAACGGGAACCAGGAAATATCGGCATCTGGATTAGTTGCAGGCGCTGTAATTTCCGGATTAGTAAACAATAACCCAAGATAAAGAATTCCCAGTCCGACAATCAATTGGTGAGAGTTGATAAAGTCACGCGGCTGAAGCAATTTCCAAACCGGCAAAGTAGAAGCGATATAGACGTATACCATCAGCACGATAATCCAGATAAAGAAGGCTGTTGAAATCGCTCCGAGACCGAATAGCCCGGCTCCATCTTCTCCACCCATGTATTTAACAAGGTCAATTTGAAGAAAGCTCACTTGGCTGGCAACGATAGCGGTTATGTACATGACTGCCAGAGCAACAAGTGAAGGAACAAGCATTTTCTTATTCTTCTTATAAACGGCGTACCCAATCCAAATCGCTAAAGGAATCTGGATAAATACCGGAATGACGCTGGCAGGGTAAGAGATGAATAGATTGGCAATGACCCAAGCGAATACCGCATTAACCATTAAAACCAAGATCAAAATGATGAACAAGAATAGCATCTTTCCGCGCTGGCCAATCAAGCGATGCGCGAGCGTACCCACTGACTGTCCTTTGTTTCGGACTGACAAGACCAATGTTCCAAAATCATGAACTCCCGCAGCAAAAACAGTTCCGAGCACGACCCATAACACCGCTGGCAGCCAACCCCAATAAACTGCGATAGCTGGACCTAAAATTGGTGCAGCTCCAGCAACGGAAGTGAAGTGATGACCCCACAATACAAATTTATTGGTAGGCACAAAATCGACGCCATCTTTAAAGCGATGTGCGGGTGTAACATAGTTCGGGTCAAGCTTGAAAATCTTTTCTGCTATGTATTTGGAATAAAAACGGTAACCTAGTACAAACACAAAAATTCCAATAGCAGCAAGTGCAATAGCATTCATAAATCCAGCCCCTTTTTCTTTTTTGCAAGCGCTGACAAACGAACTTGTAGCTCAATCATAGAGGAGTCACGCAATAATGTAAATGTTCCGATAAATTATTCGTTTGATCAATTCAGCTTAAGAGATAACTTTCTATCTATCGCTTTAGCCTTTGCCAACGAATAAGCGATTTTCTGTTTTCTTCCTTAGTTGTCGAAAAATATAGAGCAAAACACTGAAAAGATTCGGAATGCTCATTAATCGCTTTGATGGACGTAACCCAGCTGCCGATTGAGTAACCTACTCGGAGGCGCAGCTCGAGTGGATTCGGCGTAAGCCTTTGGAAACTGTCTTAAGCAATATTAAATAAACAAAATCAGTTATTCACTTTGAAGGTCAGTGTTTATTTTTTGTTCATATAGTTTCAATTTGGTGTAAATGATTTCAAGGACAGGAGCCGCTACCTTCATTTCCTTGGCTCGTACAAGCAGGTATCCCTGTAAATGTTCAGCTTCAGTAGGCTGCATCTTCTCAATGTCCCGCTGCATGGAAGATTTCATCTCCGCACCCATGCTATTAATCCGCTTGAGTTGTGTTTCAGCAATTCCAGGTTTGATCGGAGCATCCATCTTTTCCATGATTGCCGTAAGCTCTTCCAAAAATGCTTGAATGGTGCGCTGTCCTGTTTCAAGATCTCGTATCGGTCCAATAGAAGTTTCCATCATTGAAGTAATGCCAGACATCGCAGTTATGAACAAATACTTATGCCACATTTCCTGATTGATGTGATCGCTCTTGATGAACTCCGCTTTGGTGCCCGTAAAGGCCGACTCTAGTTTTCCAATTCTTTCTGTTTTTTCGCCCGTTCGTTCGCCGTAAATCAGTTGATGGACAGGGCTAGTCTGAACAATTGTGCCATCTTCCGCTAAAGTCGATTCGACAAAACACAATCCTCCAAGAACGTTTTCTTCTCCAAACGCCTCAGTCAAGGACTGCAAGTGAGCGATGCCATTCAGTAGAGGCAAAATCATAGTTTCTGGACCAACGAACGGCTGAACATCCTCTATTGCATTTGCAAGCTGATAGGATTTTGTAGATATTAACACAACATCGAATGGTCGGCTTTGTTCATTTTTAGTAATCAACTTTGGTGAAAACTGCAGATCCCCATGCTTGCTGTGAATGTTCAATCCTGTCTGCTGTAACTTTTCTTTTTTACCTTCTCTCACCAGGAATGTGACGTCTTCTTCTTTCTCCAATAAACGCCCACCAAAATATCCACCAATAGCTCCTGCTCCAACAATTAATATCTTCATTACTTCACTCCTTTTCTATACCTTTTCATAACGCCAAATACCGTTGTCCATTATGCGTGTGCATTCTTTTCTGTGCCGCAAATATTCCAGATGTGCTAAGGTTTCTCCAACGGCAAAGCGCATTTCATGAACGGTTAAAGGACGATGAAATAACATTTCGCACGCTTCAAAAATACTGAGTGCCTGTTGGACGGTTTCCAGCGTTTCATCTAGCCGTATGTCATGATGCGTTAACAGCTCATCAATTCTCTGATTGGCTCCATAAAATGGTTTCCCATGAGATGGAATAACAAATTCAGCATCCAACTCCCTAACCTTTTTCAACGAACTCAAATACGATGCTAAGGGGTCATCATTGCCATGAAACCAATACGAAATATTGGGTGTGATTTTCGGTAGAATATGATCTGCAGAAAACAGCGTTTTTTGCTCTTCATTATAAAAACAAATCATGCCATCTGAATGTCCGGGTGTGCAAATAACTCGATATTCAAAATGACCAATCTTCACGGAATCCCCTTCTTTCAAATACTGGTCAATTTGCGGTAAAGGTGAAACAAGAGGCTTGAATTCTTCCGTATTCTTTGCCATCTGAGCTACTTGTTCTTCTGAAATTCCAGAAGTCCGGTAGTTTCCCGGTATGCTTTCCAAAAACGAAGCTGACCAGGCAGCCATGCCTACTTGTGCATCTATTTCTGTCATCCAGACTCGCGCCCCTGTTTTTTCTTGCAATCCACCCGCATATCCAAAATGGTCCGGATGGTAATGAGTCACCAGTATATCGGTGACTTTTTTATCACCCAGCTTGTCACTCCACACCTCTCTCGTTCTGTCATTGTTTAACCCAGCATCGATGACAGTCCAACCGTGATCATTTTCTGCCATAAAGCAGTTTACATGATCTAAACGGAACGGCAGTTCAATCCGAACCGGCTCAACTCCAAGCTTTTCCAGCATCGCCGCATTTTCAAGCTCTCGATTTGCCAAAGGAGGTGTCATGGCTTCAGCACTAGCTTCCCAATAGTTTTCCGTCCCTGCAGCGATTTGTGTGCTTTAGCAGCTTCTGCAAGCGGATAGGTTGCACCAATCGTTAAAATCAATTTTCCGCTCTTCATATAGCCTAATAATTCGCTGAAACTCCGTTGGAACAATTCCGGATAGCGCATAATCTGAGGCAGGAAAAAGCCGATGACTGATTGGTTCTTTCGCATTAACTGACCTGGACTGAAAGTGGCCTGTTTTCCACTGGCAGCCCCGAATATGACGAGCCGTCCAAATGGAGCAAGGCATTTCACGGTTTTATTGAAGACCTCGCCTCCTACCATTTCAAGTGCTAAATCTACACCTTTGCCATCGGTAATAGCCTTAACTTTTTCGACCCATCCTTCTTCCGTGTAGTTGACTAAGTGAGTTGCCCCCATTTTCTGTGCATGAAACAGCTTTTCTTCTGTGCTGGCAGTTGCGATGATTTTTCCAGCACCGAAAATCTTGGCTAATTGCACTGCAATTGCACCGACACCTCCAGCAGCCGCATGAATCAGCACCGTTTCTCCTTTTTCGAGCCTCCCCATGGTTTTCAAAATATGATAGGCACTCAGCCCCTGCAGTGGCAAAGCGACAGCCTGGTCAAAACCGACGCCTTCTGGAACTTCTGTCAGGACACTTTGGTCGACGGCGGCATATTCCGCATACCCTGCAGAACCGATCAGCGCGACAACACGATCACCTGCTTTAAAGTTCTTTACGTTTTCTCCGATCTCAACAATCACACCAGCCACTTCTGATCCTGGAATATAGGGTAGTTCAGTCGGTACTACATACTTTCCTTCGCGCCTTGCCGTGTCAGCATAATTGACGCCAATTGCCTTAACTTCGATAATTACTTCTGTACCTGCCGGATCCGGTTTTTCCGCCTCAACAAACTGCAGAACATCTGGTCCACCATATTCTTCAAACTTTATAACTTTCATCACTGTCTCCTCCTAACAAATATAATGTTCCTCATCCACCAGCTTCTCAGCAATTTGTCTCTTCACTTTATCCAGACCACTGCGCTGCAGCCGGATCAACTCGTTCGTCACAGCGGTCGTATTACGAGCCAATTGGTCTTCTGAAGAAGCTGCCTGCATCAATTTGCGCGCCGCCATTTCCACTTCCAGCAGTGCATCACCAGTTAGCGCCTGCACCATAAGAACTTTCAACGCGGACTGCTTTTCTTTATCTGTTTCTATTGCTTTCGCCGTTCTCATCACCGCAGATTCCAACGCGTATAAAGCAATTGCGATGTCCGCCAACGCCATCAAAACTTCCTGTTCTTCTCCCATTCCAGTACCATATGATTCATACGCAACACCTGTGCTGAACAGGAAAATACGCCGAACCGCCTCTACGGCCGCTATTTCCCGGGAAATGAGACCATCAACTATTTTTTGTGGAGATTGCATTTCTTCGATAGCCGAAACCGTCAATTACGAAAGTGGCACATTTCCTTTCGCTGTCTGTTTCAGCAAATTGCCAGGTATCAGCAAACGGTTTACTTCATTAGTACCTTCAAAAATCCGATTGATCCGTGAGTCACGATACATTTGCTCTACTTTATATTCTTTGATAAAGCCATATCCCCCGTGCAATTGCAGTGCTTCATCCGCTACAAAGTCGAGCGTTTCCGAGCCATGCACTTTGCAAACTGCACATTCGACCACATATTCCATCAACTGTTTGGCTATCTTGCTATGATCTTCCGATTCATAAAGGTCGCCAAGCGCATCCTCCAGATATCCGGCAGTTCGGTATTGCAGTGATTCGGAAGCAAAAATACGCAATGCCATATCAGCCAATTTTTCCTGAGTGGCTGTAAATTCAGCAATCGCTTTGCCAAATTGGTGACGCTCTTTAGTATATTTCAACGAAAGCTCCAATCCATACTTAGCTGCGCCCATGCAAGCAGAACCCAAATTATAGCGGCCCAGATTCAAGACATTCAAAGCAATGACGTGGCCTTTACCGATTTCGCCAAGAAGATTTTCCACCGGTACTTCACAATCCTCGAAAATGACTGCACGCGTAGAAGAACCTTTGATGCCCATCTTCTGTTCCTCGGGTCCAAGCGATAGACCAGGATGATCTTTCTCAACGATAAACGCAGTAAAGGCAGTGCCATCCACTTTTGCATAAACAATAAAGGTATCTGAAAACTCCGCATTGGTAATGAACATTTTCGTTCCATTTAATAGGTAATGAGTGCCATTCTCGTTCAGCTTGGCAGTGGTCTTGGCGGCAAGGGCGTCTGATCCAGCCCCTGGTTCTGTCAGACAATAAGCACCGATAAATTCACCGGAAGCCAATTTCGGCAAATACTTCTCTTTTTGCTGAGGCGTACCGAAATAAGTGATTGGCAAAGTCGCAATGCATGTATGATTGGAGTGCGCCACTCCGTAACCTCCAGCTGATCCGAGCGACTCGCCGACCAATCCTTTACTGATTTTGTCCAGACCGAGACCTCCGTATACTTCTGGAATACTGTGTCCAAGCAAGCCCAACTCTCCTGCTTTTCCAAACAGCTCTTTGACCAACCCGAAGTTTTGGTTTTCAATTTCTTCATTGTTGGGCCGAACTTCCTTCTCCAGAAAGCGCTTAGCTGTTTTAGCAATTAATTGATGTTCCGCTGTAAAATCTTCTGGGGAAAAAAAGTGCTCGGATGGCTGGTAAAGAAATGCTGCTCCTTTATAAGCCGTCGTTTTAGTTTTCATAATGGCTTGCCTCCCTGATTAAATGCTTTTCTAGATGCTCTCGGTTGGCCTCTGGCAAAGCTTCACTTTTTTGGGTTTTAAAATCGAAATGGACGGCACTTGCCTGCCCTTTTGCAATAAGCTCTCCGCTTTTCTGGCCTTTGATTTCATGTACAACCTGAAAACTTGAATTGCCAATTTTACTGACTTCTGTTCGAACCATCAGTCTTTGATTGTAGTGGCCTTGACTAATGAAATCACAGGATGCTGAAGCTAAAATAATTTTCCAGTTGTTGATATCGTGTCCAAAACCAAGTTCTGCAAAAAAGTCAGTTCGCGCTTCTTCCAGGTAAATGAAGTAACTGATATTGCTGATATGTCCCAATGCATCAGTTTCACTAAAACGCACTTTTATTGGAATTTCATGAGCCATCTCTATTTCCCCTCCTTTACGCATTAAGCGATTCCATTCAAAATCAAATCACTGTAAATGCCAGCTAGCCGATCTGCTGATATTCCTCCTGTTGGATTAAACCATTGATAACTCCAATTGGTAACGCCTAAAATAGCAAAAGCAACCATCTCAGGTTCAAGCCCTTGTCGAAATTCATGTTCAGCGACACCGTTACTTATAATCTTTTCAAGGTTTTTCCGGAATTTCTCACGTTTCCCTTTTACTTCTACCGCGTTTTCTTCGCATAAATGCCGCATTTCCCTGAAGAACACTTTCCCACTTGGTCCGTGATTTGCAATATCCGTAATCAATAATGCGATAAGTTGCTCTAGTTTTTCACGGTTGTTGAGCTGGCTTTGCCGAATTATTTCCTGGCGTTCCAGCAGATCATCGATATAGCCTAAGTGAATGTCCATCAGCAGCTGCTCTTTGCTGGTAAAATAATAGTAAAATGTTCCTTTGGTCACATTTAAAGCTTCAACAATGTCTTGTATAGACGTCTCACTAAAGCCTTTTTTCTCAAACAGAAGAATGCTTTGCTGTTTGATGTCCTCTTTCATGATTATTCCCCGCCATTCGTTTTTCGGTAATTTAAAGAGCGTGCATACCACCGTCGACGATAATGATATCACCCGTTATGTAATCGGACGCTTGGGATGCCAGAAACAACGCCGTTCCTTTCAAATCCTCTTCTGTCCCAAAACGATTCAAAGGCGTCCGGGCTAGCAAGCCTTCCTGCCCTTTCTCCATTACCGCTTTCGACATTTTAGTCGGAAAGAATCCTGGAGCGATGGCATTCACGTTGATGTTATGCTGACCCCATTTAGCAGCGAGGTCTTTTGTAAAAGTGATGACCGCGCCTTTGCTGGTGTTGTAGCCAATCGTATCCATTAGCGTCGGATCGATCCCCCCGAGTCCCGCAACTGATGAGATGTTGATGATTTTTCCGCTCCTTTTTTCGATCATCGTCTTTCCTACTTCACGGCTCATTAAAAAAGTGCCAGTCACATTTACATCCATGACTTTTTTCCAGGCATCCAATGGCATGTCGACAACAGACGCTCCCCATGTTGCACCTGAGTTATTGACCAGAATATCAATGGAACCAAATTTCTCGAGCGTTAGTTGAACGACATTTTCTACATCTTCCGGATTGGTAACGTCGCAGGCCAACGCAAGCGTACCAACGCCCATCTCCATGAGTTTGTCAGCCGTCTCCTGACAGGCCTCCACTTTGCGTGAACACAAGACAACGTTCGCCCCTGCTTCAGCAAAAGCTTCTGCCATCATAGCACCAAGACCTCGGCCCCCTCCTGTGATAATGGCCGTCTTGCCATCCAGCTTGAATAAATCCATTACGTTCATTTTCCATCCCCCTGACTGATAATAAAAAATCATACTAACTAGTTAGTATGTTCAGAATACTTGGATTTCATGTTACCGCTTTCAATTTTGTATTGCAAGAAGAGCCGCAATGGAAAAAATGCTCCTCCTCCTAGTTTCTCCTCCAATTCAGCTGGTCAAAAAATGTGGAATTTGGTACAGGTCAACATTGCCTCCTGACAAAATGACTGCAGCCTTTTCATCTGCCATGCCGGCTTTACCTGCCATCACCGCAGCCAAGGCAGTTGCACCTGATGGTTCTATCAGCTGTTTGGTACGTTCCAGCAGAAATTGAAACGCTTCTTTTATTTCTACTTCAGAAACCAGGACCAATTCATCCAGATGCTCTCTCAAAATCGGAAAGGTCAAATCACCGGGTTGCGAAGTGCGCAGTCCGTCTGCAATGGTCGTGGTTCCAGAAATCGCCGTGATTTCCCCTTTCTGAAGTGACAGGAACGTATCGTTTGCGGTCTCCGGCTCTACACCAATTACCCGGACTTCAGGCTTCAAAGCTTTTGCCGCGCACAGAATTCCGCCGATTAGGCCGCCCCCACCAACCGGCACAACGATGACATCAACATCCGGTACCTGCTTCAAAATTTCGATTGCGATAGTCCCTTGACCAGCAATGACAGCTGGATGATCGTACGGGGGAATATAGGCGCCGTGGTTGTCTTCTGCCAATTGCTTAGCTCTCGGTATCCGCTCAGCAGATGTCAGTCCGCAATACTCGACTTCGGCCTGGTAGGCTTTAATCGCTTCGACTTTCACGCGATTGGCGTCCTCCGGCACGACAATCATCGCTGGAATTCCTAATTGACTTGCAATATAGGCGACGGCCTGCCCATGATTGCCCGACGATGCTGCGGTGATGAAACGTGCACCTCCTGCCACCGCTTGCTTTACGGCATTCGTGGCTCCGCGTATTTTGAACGAACCCGTCTTTTGAAGATGCTCTGCTTTTAAGCAGACCTGCATTCCACAGCGCTCATTCAAAAGTGAAGAAGTTAAGATCGGTGTTTTTTGGATGGTATCACCGATTTCTCTATACGCTTTTTTCACGTCATCCAAGCTGACCATTTTACCCGCTCCTTTGTCTCGCTTTTTCTATCTGTCCCGATCTTATCATATTCATGTGTAAAAAATTAATTATTCAGATAAAATTCAGTCACCGATGAATACCCGATCACTTCCTGCTTAGTTTCTTTTATCGATGTAAGTAGGAGATGTGGGTATTCAATCCATCCCCCTTTACGGTAGACTAAGATTGCAAATCCCGCAAAGGAGTGAAGAAATTGTTGAAACGATTGGTGGTCACTGGCTACAAGCAACATGAACTAGGGATATTCGATGAAAAGAACCCGGGCATCCGTTTTATTAAAAAAGCGCTGGAAAACCGTTTTCGGGCATTGCTTGACGAAGGTCTGGAATGGATCCTCTTGAGCGGACAACTCGGAGTTGAGACCTGGGCTGCAGAAGTGGTGTTAAATATGAGAGAAGAGTTTCCGGAATTGAAGTATGCCGTGCTGACACCTTTTCTGGAACAAGAAAAAAGATGGAATGAAACAAAGCAAGAGCAGTACCGAATAATCCTCTCTAAAGCCGACTTTCACCGCAGTTTGACCAGCAAACCCTACGAAGCACCTTGGCAGTTTATCGAAAAAAACAAATTTTTCCTGCGCAACTCTGACGGCATTTTAATAGTCTACGACGAAGAAACCGATGGCTCGCCCAAATTCATCAAAAAAGAAGCTGATCGTTATGCAGAGACCACAGACTATCAGGTACTTACGATAACCGGTGATGACCTTCGAGTTGTGACAGAAGAAGAACAAATGAACGAATGGGATAGCTAAAAGCTTTCAGAACCTGTTCCCCAGTTGACGGTGAGCCTGCTTTTAGGTAACCTTAGCAACTATGTTAAAAAAATCATTTCAGGGGGAACTATGAAGAAAGCTTCGAAAGTCTTTTACATCACGTTTGCACTGGTCATTTTAACTGTCGCTTTCGGTGTTATCGCACCTGAAACCTTTGAATCTGCCACTGGAAGTATCCGTAACTATATCAACACTGCATTTGGCTGGTACTATCTATTGATCATGGCTATCCTAATGATTTGCGTTGCCATCATAATGGTCAGTCCTTACGGCAAAATCCGTCTCGGCAAAGATTCGGATCGTCCAGAGTTCTCGACGTTTAGCTGGATTTCCATGCTGTTTTCCGCGGGAATGGGAATTGGTCTCGTCTTTTATGGAGCTTCAGAGCCCCTATCTCATTTCGCTGTTCAAACAGCAACAACTGAACTTGGATCGGACGCGGCGTTCAAAGAAGCCTTGCAGCGCTCTTATTACCACTGGGGCATCCATATCTGGACGATGTACGGAATGGTCGCACTGTCTTTAGCATTTTTCCAATTCAGAAAAGGTCAACCTGCATTAATATCATCAACATTGAAGCCAATTTTCGGAGACAAGATGAACGGTCCTTTAGGAACGCTTGTTGACGTGCTCGCTGTTTTTGCAACAGTATTCGGCGTAGCAACATCACTCGGATTTGGCGCTGCTCAAATTAACGGGGGCATCGCTTATTTATTCGGAGCGCCACAGGAATATTGGGTGCAGATCATCATCATCGGCGTTGTAACCATCCTGTTCATCATTTCGGCCTGGTCTGGGCTAAACAAAGGAATTAAATACTTGTCCAATATCAACATGATTTTGGCAGTTATTTTACTGATGCTGGTACTGGTTTTAGGTCCAACTCTTTTAATTCTGAATATGTTTACTGAAACCTTTGGGGAATACATCCAAAACCTCATAAGCTTGAGTTTCAAATCTGCCCCTTTAAATGCGGAAAACCGTAGTTGGTTGGATAGCTGGACAATCTTTTATTGGGCCTGGTGGATTTCTTGGGCGCCGTTTGTCAGCATGTTTATTGCCCGCGTTTCCAAAGGTCGGACAATTCGTGAATTTCTAGCCGGTGTCGTTCTTGCACCAAGCATTTTCGCCGGAATCTGGTACGCTACTTTCGGCACAACGGCAATCAATTTCCAGAAAAGCGGAATTGATTTGACAGCCTTTCCAACTGAACAGACTTTATTTGCGATGTTCAACGAGCTGCCTCTCGGATTTCTCATGTCGATCATCGCGATTATGCTTGTTAGTACATTTTTTATCACTTCAGCTGACTCGGCCACTTTTGTATTAGGAATGCAGTCGACGCATGGCTCATTGTTGCCAAGCAATCAAATCAAAATTCTCTGGGGAATTGCCCAGTCGATGGTGGCTGCCATCTTGCTATCGGTAGGCGGCTTGACAGCGGTGCAAAATACCATCATCATTGCTGCATTGCCTTTCTCTTTTGTCATCATCTTGATGATGTTTGCTTTGTTCAAGGCCTTGAACCTCGAATTGCAATTGATGCAAAATAAAAAATAACCAGTAGCCACTTTTGGAGTCACCTCCAAAAGCGGCTTTTCTTATTGGTTAAATAGAGAAGGTTGGGGTATAGGATAACTAGACAGTAAACTTGGAGGTGTTCCAGACATGCAGGCAGAAACCAAAAAAATTATCCAGGAATCATTGGATGCATTGCTTGAAAATGATTTGTTCCTACCAGACTTGACGAACAGAAAACAGGCTTTCGCTTCACTGAGCGCCATTCTTTCCACACCCGACAAAATACATAAATCTTTTCTCAGAGTTCCCCTGGATGATGGGAGCGTGGTGCGAATTCCATCTTATCGTGCGCAGCACAACGATGCGATGGGACCTTATAAAGGCGGAATTCGATTCCACGAAAGTGTAAATGAAGAAGAAGTCATCAATCTGGCATTTTTGATGACCTTAAAAAATGCCCTGCATAAAGTTCCATTTGGTGGAGGCAAAGGTGGAATCGTCATCAACCCACGCGAATATTCGGAAAAAGAACTGAATCTCATTTCCAGAAAATATGTTAGTTATTTTGCGGATGTCATCGGTCCCGACAAAGACATTCCTGCACCAGATATGGGTTCAGGTGAACGGGAAATGGACTGGATGATGGCAGAATACAAGCTGGTCCATCCTGGCACGTCTTATTTGGGAAGCTTTACAGGTAAAAGTGTCGTTAACGGCGGTTCTCTTGGAAGGCGGGAAGCAACTGGAAAAGGCGTTTACTTTACCTTCCGCTATTTGCTTCATGATTATGTAAAAGCAAATAAACAGCTGCTTACCAAGAGTGACAATCTTTTTGCCAAAACCACTTTGGAGCTATACAACCGACCTTTAAAGATGGCCGTTCAAGGCTTCGGAAATGTGGGCTCTGTTGCAGCTCTTGAAGCCTATCATTGTCATTTAATTAACCATAAAATTATTGCTGTTAGTGATCGCAACGTAACTTTATACAACGAAAACGGATTAGATATCCCTGCATTGATTGAATTCACCAAAACAAACCGCGGGGATTTGCCCTCAACAGAAGAGCAACTGCAAAGTGCCACCATCAAAGCTGAAATCAAAGAACGCGATTGCCTCGTCACTTTGCCTGTTGACGTCTTACTTCTCGCAGCACTAGAAAACCAGATTCAAAAAGATAATATGAAAGATGTCCAGGCGCGAATCATCATTGAAGGGGCGAACGCACCGACTGCACCGGAAGCTGACCAATACTTGAGTGAGCAAGGAGTCGTTATCATTCCTGATATCCTGGCAAATGCCGGTGGGGTCATTGTCTCTTACTTTGAATGGCTACAAGGTCGTGAAACTCAATTTTATGATGAAGCTGAAGTCTATCGATTATTGATAGATAAAATGAAAGAAACGATGGACATGATATTACCGCAATACTATGGAGATCCATTTGCCCTTCGTCAAAACTGCTTTATCCATGCGGTCACGCGATTGTCGACTGTGCTCTATCGGCAAGGTAAGCTCTACTGAACTGCAAAAAGCACAGCCCGACTTACGGGCTGTGCTTTTTTATATTTCCGAAATTCTACGGTCATGCGAGATTTTGTACGCATGGTGCCGAAAGTTTAGGATTTGGTCTTCTGAACATTCGATGCCTTCTGTTACAAGAGTCGGATCGAACATGATTTTTTCTACTTCCGGTGCTTTTTCCGTAATCGTCAAATAGCCAAGCGTCAGCTTCTCCCGGTTTTCCGGCCACTCTTTTGTCGGATCATCGGTGGGATCTCCCGGCTGCCCTAAAATCACATTTAAACGGAACATCACTGGCCCTTTTGCAATACGATCTTCCATATCTGTTTCGAAAAAACCGATTGGCAAGGCAATCGCATCTAGCAGCGATAAGGTTTCCGTTCCACTTTCCGGTTCCCAAAGATATTTGACCGGCTGCCGCTGCCTTTCCTGATTGATGAAATAAAATGCATGGACTGAGTTGTATTGACCTGTTGCAAAACTTGACGGCGCCTGCATTTTCCGGATATTGGCAATCATCGCTCCGCTTTCTGGATAATCTGCCAGCAAGTCTGCCAGTTCCGTTAAACTTGGTTTGCCTTTCTTGAATGACTTGACGACGCCAAGCATCTCGGTAAAAATTTCAGGTGTTCTAGCAAAGAAAATGGGAGATGTGACACCCACGATGTTGGTGACTTCCCCGTTCGGCAATTGGAATTGCACCGCCATGCCTTTGACCGGAGACATCGCGTCGGCCCATGTCGGATCCGGAGAAAAATGCGAAAAGCGCACAAACGCTGCGATTTCCCCCTCTTGAAAATGCGAAGCTGTCGTCAAATGGCCGGCAAGACCGGTCGCTGTGAAACGTGCCCTGTAGCTCTTTCCTCTTGCATGGGCTCTCCGAAAACTTGGATGTGTACCAAATATCTTCTCAATCTGACCAATAGCCGTTTCTGCTAATTTGTCCATTTTATCACCTCTTACTACTTCATACCCCTTTTTGCACCCTTTAACAGCTCAATGCTGATCCGCATACAGCCACCAGAAAATGGTAGCTGCCAATCCGATTATTCCTGTAAAAAATACTGCTAGAAAGCTGCCAAGTCCAAGTGCTATCCTTGTCCCTGCTATTTCACTGAATATAGCCGGAACCGCCCATGGGAAAAATGCTCCATAGCCAGCTGCCGCAATCACTTGAGCAAGCACTACCATAAACAGGATAAAGCCGATTGGCGCCAGGTATCCTCTACTCCAACAGGCAAAAAAAGCCGGTGTTGTGCTCAGTGTCACTGTGAGTATTGTCGTAGTCAACAGCACAAAACCACTGTCCAATGCCACCTCCATAGACCCTTTGGCAGCTGGATGAAAAATCCAATAGCAATTCCGAGAACGATGACATATACGCTCAAAAGGAAATTGGTAAAAAACACTGCGAAAAATTTCGCCATGATGATGTTCAGGCGATGCGAGGGCAGTGTCAGCAAATCCTTGATGGTCCGATCTGCGTATTCTCTACCGAATACCCAGCTCGTTACAAAACCGAATACCAGGATTCCTCCAACCGCAATAATTTGGGCGATCATTCTCAGGTAGGTAGGCCAATCCGCCGAGCCAAAAATCTGCGCTTTATCCCCGATCAGCCCCGAACTTTTTGCAAGCTCTGGATTTTGTAAGACAAATATAAAAAATCCAGCCATTAAGGGCGCCACTGTAAAGACGGCCAAGGTAATCCAGATCATTTTAGACTTCCTGATCTTCAAGCCTTCCACTCCAACTGCTGTAAAAAAGCTCATCGATTCACACCCCCCGCTCTGTGATGACGCGTAAAAAGTATGCCTCCAGCTCTTCTTCCTCCAAAGCTAAATGATTGGGAGGAACGTCTTCGGATACCAAATAACGGGAAATTTTTTCTGGATGCCGCACCGCATATTCGGCAGTCGTTTCGATTTTCCCATCCTCATTGAAAAGAGATGGATATCCTGCTTTGTTCATCGCTGCCAAGACTTTCCCTCTGTCTTGCGCATCGATGACCAATCGTCTGTTGAGAAGGTCTTTAAACTGGTCTGCTTTGACTTCCTGAAGCAGGTTCCCTTGATGGATTATCCCTATTTTGGTGGCAACTTTAGCCACTTCGCTCAATAGATGGCTCGACATGAAAATCGTTACCCCTAGATCATAGGCTAAATGCTGAAAAAGTTCCCTGACTTCAATAATCCCTGTCGGATCCAGTCCATTTGAAGGCTCATCCAAAATCAAAATCTCCGGTTTATGCAACAATGCTTTTGCAATCCCCAAACGCTGCATATTGCCCAAAGAAAGCTTGCCGGCTTTTTTATCTGCGTATGCCGTCAGCTTTAGTTGGTCCATCACCTGTTGAACCGCGGAACTGTCAGAGACGCGGCGCAGCCGGCGGAAAATCTCCAAGTTCTCTTTGACTGTAAGTTCTGGATAAGCATAAGGCGTTTCCACAAGGCTTCCGACTTTTGCCCATAACGAATGGTTTGCAAGCCCTACTTTCTGATTTTCAATGTAACAGTCCCCTTCACTCGGACGGATCATTCCCAGCAGCATCTTGATGGTGGTCGTTTTGCCTGAACCATTCAATCCAATAAACCCGTAAATTTCCCCTCTTCCAATTTCCAATGAGATATCTTCTACAGCCAAAAACTTCTTGTAGCGCTTGGATACGTGAGACAACCGAATGGCTGAATTCATTTTCAATGCTCCTTTTCCTGAAGACTCCCTTTGCTTTAGAAATGACGATTTTTTATTTTCATTATGTGCCCGTTTCTTCAAACTTACAATCACCTGAGTGGCAATTAAAGAATTTTCTTTGGATCACTTGAATATTCTCTATCGGGAAGGGAATACAGAAAAAGAATGAGCAACACACAAAAAAGGAGGCAATATACGTGGATTTTAAACATGAAAACAATAAGTTCTCGGCTCTGGAAAATTCCGAAGAGATGGCTTTCTTGAGCTATGTATCAAATGGGGATGTATTGACTGTCGACCATACCAAAGTTTCTCCGCAACTGGAGGGTCAGGGGATCGGTAAGAAATTAGTGGCGCAAGTTGTTGAATATGCCCGCAGCGAAAACAAGACAATCGACCCGCAATGTCCATTCGCCAATGGCATCATCGAAAAGACTCCTGAATTCCAGGACGTGCTGACCAAATAAAAAAGCATCCGCATTTGGCGGATGCTTTTTCTTTTGGCTTTGTTTTCGAGAAAAGCAACGGCGTGAATACATCACTTAAGAAAGCAATCAAAATTTATGTACAGCCACCAGTTCAGTTGGAGATTTAGAGACATCTATTACTGATATTCACCCGTTCAATGACAACTTCTATAGAATTTCGCATGATCACGATCTAGATCTGAAGATCAATACGTTGGTTTGGAAAAATGCAGAAGACTATCATCGTGCGCTGGTGCAAAGTGATGAAATGCAGTCTATACTTCCGAATTCGAGGCCTCTGGCAATTAAGTCCCTGTAAAAAGATCTCAGCGATATATCGTTTTCATTTTTGTTGACTACACTTACGCATTTTAAACTAAATGCTGTTTCTGAAAAGAAGACACCATTTCGAGCAATTTTATGCAGTCTTTAAATTTCGAATGTTATTATAAAGTAAGACTTGCTTAGTCGAACATGATTCCGCTGGGCCTGAGTTGAAAAAGTGATTATCCATTAAAGGAGCTGTACTGACAATGACGGAAAAGAAACAACTTGGAAATACCGGTTTGTTCATTAATCCAATCGGCCTTGGCATAAACGCTGTTGGCGGACACAATCTTTACCCTAATTTAAATGAAGACACCGGCAAAGAACTGGTTCACGCTGGCATCGACAATGGGTTGAATTTCATAGATACTGCATATGCATATGGCTATGGCCGTTCAGAGGAATTGCTTGGCGAAGTGCTGCAGGAATCTGGTGCACGCCACGAACTGGTGGTTGCTACCAAAGGAGCTCAACGCCGGCAAGACGGCAAGGACACAATGGACAACTCCCCTTCATTTTTGAAGCAGTCAGTAGAAGACAGCTTGAAGCGCCTTCAGACCGACTATATCGATTTATTTTATATCCATTTCCCAGATGAACAAACACCAAAAGCCGAAGCCGTCGGTGCTCTACAGCGCTTGAAGGAAGAAGGCAAAATCCGCTCAATCGGCGTCTCGAACTTTTCCATGGAGCAATTGAAGGATGCCAACAAGGATGGCTATGTCGACGTTTTCCAAGGCGAATACAATCTGTTGAAGCGTCAGGCTGAAGAAGATTATTTCCCTTATGTAAAAGAGCATGGAATTTCCTATGTTCCCTACTTCCCTTTTGCTGCAGGCTTGCTTGCCGGCAAATACGATAAAAACAAAACCTTCGATGATTTACGGACGAATATGCCTCATCTCCATGGACAAGAGTTCGAACGCAACTTGGAGAAAGTCCGAAAGTTGAAAGATTTTGCTGAAGCGAAAGGGGCTGAAACAGCTCATGTTGTGCTGGCCTGGTACTTGTCGCGTCCTGAAATCGATGGCGTTATTCCCGGAGCAAAACGTGCAGATCAGGTGTTATCGAACTTGAGCGCATTAGACGTCGAGCTGAGTACTGAAGAACTTTATGAAATTGGTTCTATTTTCAAAAATTGACCTAAATAAAAGGCGACCCACAAGGGGTCGCCTTTTATGATGATCATTTAAATTCGCCGTCATTGATATTGTATAAGTAACTCCAGTTATCAGCTTTATACAATTCATGGAAAGTAATACGTTCCCCGGTTCCAAGGGTTACTTCTTCTCCAACAATCGCTACTACCATTGCCGTTCCTGTGTTATCCAAGTTCAAGTAAACATCTCCGATAGAAGGGCGGATCGCATTCTTCTCACGCAATACTTCTTCTAGTTGAGCATCTTGCTTCAGCTGCTCAGCCGAAACCTTGGATTTGTCCAAGTAGACGATATCATTGCTGTTTGCTTCTTCCCCAGGGGCCATGACGAGAAATTCTTTTGATTTTACGGTATTTTGGCGCGTAGTAATCACATTTTTTCCTTCAATCGATTCAACTTTTTCGAATTCATTCAGCGAATAATGGTCCATATAATCCGGATCGGGTTTAGTAATCAGGATATAACCGCCTTCTTCTGCTGGCTGATTCTCAATCAAAGTATATTTGGACCCAAAAAACAAGAAGGAATCCATGTGTTTCGGTTTGTAGAGCGTAACTTCATCAGCTTTGCTTGCGACTTGCTCCATGTCTTTGACGCGGAACATAAGCACCGACTTTTTAGCCAGTGGTTTCACAGAATAAACTTTGTGCAACTCATTTTGATAATAAACAAATTGTCCTTTTCGTACCTGCAATAATTTCATTATTTGCCCTCCGTTACTGTCATAGCTATGGCTTCATTCTAGAGGAAAAATGCATAGAAGTCCATGCAAGCACGCGTTTTTTTTGGTATGCTACTATCACAAAAACTATTATTGACGGGGGTGCCTTGAATGGACATTGAAAACCAGGATGACTTTATCATCAAAAAATACCAACAGGAAGAACAGATCATGGTTCAGCTATTTGTCCAATGGTGCACGAATCATAAGCTGAATCCGGCTGAACTTTACCAACGTGCCTATCCGGGACAACTACAAAGTTCTGTGCTGACTGACACAATAGATCAAGCAGATACAGAAGAGCTGGATATTGACCACGAAACTCTACTGGATGTCCTTCAGATGTTCGGAAATTACGATTTAGCTTTTATTGTTTCTGAAGAAAGTGAAAAACTCTCAAAAAAGTAAAGATCTTGTGCAAAGGCACTTAATCTTTACTTTTTTCTTTTCCGCAGTTCTTTGGCTTTGTTTTCAATATAGCTGGTGCGCAGATTTTCAAACCGATTGGATGCCACGTTGCTATAGATTTTATCAAACTTCGACTCTTCTTTGACCGGTTCAGCTTCGGTCTCCTCAATGCCCTCTGCTTCTACAGGTTCCGAACGTTCTGGCAGCTCTTCTTCTTTTTTGTCATTGACCATTAACCCATCACTCCTTTTTCTACAGCTACTCCTACTTTAAAAGTTTCCCTTGATCACATCAGGATAAACACCAGAAACAAGCGGCCCTCCTAAGTTAAAAGATGACCGCCCTTTCTGTCAGACGGTTAGTTTCGCTGTTTTTAATGCTTTCCCAAGAAATTTAGCAAGTTCCAGCATGCCATACTTGCCAGCTTGTGCTTCCGCATCAGCGTTATAGTTAGTGTTAGTGTTCACGTCATAAGTATAGATATCCCCAGCAGCGTTGCGAATAAATTCAATTCCGGCTACGTTGATATCATTTTGTTGCAAGAAAGCTTCGTATTTTTTAAGAATTGGATCATCAAAGCCTTCGATTACCTGGAATTTCGGCTTCTCTTCAGCTTCTTCCCCTACAGGACAAAATAAATCGTCGATCCGGCAAGCATCTGCTGGACACAACTCAAACCCTTCAGATGTATCTACTTGAACAGCATAAACAAATCCCCCCCGACAAATTCACATCGGGTGATGAATGGTTCTGGTGCTTGAATGTACTCTTGGATCAAGGTGATGCCGTCAATGGACGGTTCAAATTCAGTGCTTTCGACATATTCTTTCAAGGCTTCGAGCGAATGGAATAGTCGCACACCCAACCCTTTGCCGGCACGATTGTGTTTAGTGATGAAAGACGGAACATTCATTTTTTCAGCAGCTTTTAAAATCTGCTCTTGACCATTTACAGCAATCGTTTTCGGCGTTTGAATCCCTGCCGCATTTAATGCCATATATTGGTTGACTTTGCTCACTTCAAGACGCAAGGCACGGCTGCCATTGAAGACTGTACGGCCATGATGCTCAAGCCATACTAGCAAGGACTCGGTCAGTTCAGGCGCAAAGCGATGGCCTCTTGTATGGGAAGACGCGCTCATCCGGCTGTAAAAAACACCTTCAGGCGGTGCTTCGTTCAAATCGACTAACCCCTCATCAATAAACCAATCTTCATAGGGCAAACCCAGTTCGTCAAGCCGTTTGAATAAGTGGGTCGTCCATTCTTCGTTTTCGTGAATTACATAGATTTTTTCTGACATGTTGTACCCTCCTAGATGGTCAGCGCTTTATTCGCTTTTCTTTTTTCTTCGACCAATGGCATAACTTGTTGTGAAAAACGTTCCATTTCTTCCAGTTGCGGAGAAAATTGCAACAGCAGCAAGTCCAACCCAACATTTTCATAAGCAACAATCTGGTCTGCGATTTGTTCAGGCGTGCCGATCAAGTTCGGACGCAAGCCACGGTTTGATACCGAGTAATCTTCCAGCTTTATTTGCTGCTCCAATTGCGATTTGCTGACAAAATCATTATACCCGATATATCCTTCTGTTTCTTTGACATCGGTAATGCGCGCATATTCTTCAGCTGCTTGCTCTTCTGTATCCCGGCAAATCACATAAGCCGCCATGCCGAATGTCTGCAAAGGATCCCCACCAGCTTGTTGGCGCAACTCTTTCATGCCAATGATTTTCTCATGGATTTCTTCTACAGTTCCACCATGCATGACATAAGAATCACACGATTCCACGATTGATTTTTTGCCTCGTGTGCTTTCGCCGCCAGCATACAGAATCGGATGAGGGCGCTGCACCGGCTTCGGTTCAAGGCGCGCGTTTTGGATATCGTAATACTTTCCTTTAAATGAAAACTCCTTTTGCGTCCACATGCCTTTGACAACTTTCAAAAACTCGTCCGTCCGGTCATAGCGTTCGTCGTGTTCTGTGAACTCCCCGCCATATTGTCTCGCTTCTTCCGCCCACCAAGCCGACACCACATTCAATGTAAAGCGACCATTGGAGATTTGATCAATATTCGCAGCCATTTTTGCTGTGATTGCTGGGTTATGGAACGCGGGACGAATTGCCGCCATAATTTCGATTTTTTCTGTCACTGTTGCAAGTGCTGCAGCCGTAGACCAGGCTTCAAGGGAATCAGCCTCCATTCCTTTAATATCATTTAAATTCAATTCCGCGATCAAGGTTGTATCATAACCCCATTTTTCTGCGGATTGAACAACTTTCTTTGCGTACTCAAATGTCGGTGGCATCTGTTCTTCGTCTACATTTCGCAGCCATCCGCCAAAAATTGGCAACCAAAACCCATATTTCATCATCACCCACACCCTTCTTGTTCGAACCAACTTCTCGAAAGATTCAATCTTTTAAAAGAATAAAGATAGTATACAACATATCCGACAATTCTTACCAGTAAACTAGACTTTAAATTTCTATAAAAAAAAAGCCGAGTTATCGGCTTTATTCCTATAGATTATTTAGAGAACGAAGCCGGCATGACTACTCCAATGACTTCGCCTGTCGCACATAACGTATCACCTGTGTAGACCTTTGTCTTCACTTTAAATTTCTTCGGGTGAATTTCTTCAATTTTACCCACTGCTTTTAAAATAACTCCTTGAGGTGTCGGTTTTAAATAATCAACATGCAAAGAAGCCGTGACAAAACGCGGTGGCGCTTCCCCACTACCTGGCTCAAAGCCATTTTTCCGATGGAGCGCTAACGACGCAGAGCCTGTTCCGTGACAATCAACTAATGAAGCAATCAAGCCCCCGTAAACAAATCCGGGAATCGCTGTATGTACTTTCTTTGGCTCATATAAGGTGACAGTTTCCTCACCGTTCCAGGCTGTACGGAAATGGTGACCTTCTTTATTGAGTCTGCCACAACCATAACACCAAGCAAAGTCTTCTGCATACTCATCTTGTATTGCGATTACTGAATGATTCTCCACGACTTATTCCCCGTTTCTTTTCTAAGATAGAAGTTATGTCACATAAACTCCATTTTGTAAAAGTCTATACGAGTAGCCTACACTAAAGAATCTGATAGTTCAAAATCCAAAGGAAAAAGCATGATCCTTTTCATCAGATCATGCTTTTTCCTTTTTCCATCCCTCGAAAATCCTGAGGGAGTTTTGCACGCGGAAAATCTTATTAAATTCTTTCTACAAACTGTACATCTCTGACGAATACGAAACTCTCGTCATTGCAGTTTAGTTACGCTGACTGTCATTCGCCGATAAGGCAATTACATTCACATTTACATCTCAGTGAATTTTTTGGTACTGCAGTCAGGCTTTCAAATGCACTTCCACAAAAAACTTACAGCTTACTGTTTGAAACACTTACCGGATAGAAACCCAAATAACAATGGTTCCTGACAAGAGTAAATATCGTCAGCAAAGCAAATTTCCCGCCAAGGCTGTGCAATTTCTCGTCTGAAGGCGATTCTGGATCGAATCCAGTCGTATTCTTCCGACGGTGATTCCGCCTTGTACTTTACATTACCCACCTTATAAATGAATCTAAACCTATTTATTAAAATTTTTTTATGAATTCTGAATAATATTTTTACATTTCATCTTTCTCCCTCTATACTAATAATTAGTTCGAAAACCGTAATACATAAAGGAGAGATCATATGGTTAAAAGTTTGCCAACACGTTTAGCGGTTCCTGTCGGAGAGACATGGGACTTATCCAATTTATTCAATAGCTCCAAAGATTTCGATCAAGCATTGGAAAGCTTGGAGCAGGAAGCTGAAGCCTTAAATCATAAAACTCAAGGTACCATCACCGATGTGCCGACTACCATTCAGACTTTAACAGATTACATGGCCTTCCTTGAGAAATTAGTCATAGTCAGCACCTATGCGAGTTTGACGATCAGCACAGACCAAACCAACAACGAGGCTCAACTGCAGTCTAGTAAGTTTAGTGCTGTGGCTGCCAAGATTAGCAGCAAGCTGTCTTTTATCAACAGTGAGCTTCTCGCTTTGCCAAGAGAAACTTTGGAGCAGGCGATGCAGGAGTCAGCAGAATTCAAAGGTTTTCTGGAAAAACTGCTTCGCAAAAAACCTTACCAACTGCATCCTGAAGTGGAAAAAACGCTTGCTGCTTATTCTTCCACTTTCAGTGCGCCATATGGACTTTACAACACCACGAAAATGGTCGATATGAACTTTGAAGATTTCGAAGTAAATGGCCAAGCATACCCGCTCAGCTATGTTTCCTTTGAAGGAGATTGGGAAGCAGAGCCCGATACAGAGCTTCGCCGTGCAGCATTTGATGCTTTTTCCAAAAAGCTGAAAGATTACCAGCACACGACCGCGAAAACCTATGATATGCAGTTGCAAACAGAAAAAACAACAGCTGATTTACGTGGCTATGACAGCATTTTTGACTATCTTCTCTCCAACCAAGAAGTGGACCGCTCGCTCTACAATCGCCAAATCGATCTAATCACCAAGGAACTTGCACCCCATATGCAAAAATACGCAAAACTATTGCAGAAAGTTAACGGCTTGGATCGTATGACTTTTGCAGACTTAAAAATTTCCTTGGACCCGAGCTACGAACCCGAAATCACTGTGGAGGAATCCAAAAACTATATTGATGGTGCTCTGTCCATCATGGGCCCTGATTACATCGAAATGGTCAATCGTTCCTATTCTGAAAGATGGATCGACTTTGCCCAAAACAAAGGGAAATCGACGGGCGCTTTCTGCTCGAGTCCTTACGGTGTCCATCCGTATATTTTAATATCCTGGACTGGACGCATGAACGAAGTCTTCGTGTTGGCTCACGAACTTGGCCACGCAGGCCATTTCTACAACGCCAATCGTGAACAGAACATCTTTAATGCACGTCCTTCTCTTTACTTTATCGAAGCGCCTTCTACGATGAATGAAATGCTGGTCGCCAACCATCTGCTGAAAAATTCAGAGGATCTGAAATTCAAACGTTGGGTGATTTCATCGATTGTTGCGAGAACTTACTACCATAATTTCGTCACTCATCTGCTTGAAGCCGCTTATCAGCGCAAGGTCTATGAGCGGATTGACGGAGGACAAAGCGTCAATGCTGGAATTTTAAACACCATCAAACGCGGAGTGTTGGAGGAATTCTGGGGAGATTCCGTTGATATTACAGACGGTGCCGAGTTGACCTGGATGCGCCAGCCGCATTATTATATGGGCTTGTATCCATACACTTATAGTGCGGGATTGACCATCTCCACCCAAGTATCCAAACGAATTTTGAATGAAGGCCAGACGGCTGTAGATGAATGGCTGGAGGTTCTGAAAGCAGGAGGCACCAAAACGCCGGTGGAACTTGCACAAATGGCAGGAGTCGATATCACGACCGAACAACCGCTGCGCGACACCATCGCTTATATCGGCGAGCTGGTCGACGAATTAGTCCGCTTAACAGAAGAAATCGAAGCAGGCTAAAGAAAAGCGCAAGCGCCCATCTAGATTCGACGGGCATAAGACGCTCTGGCGAAGCGGCGTTTCTTCAGCCGCACAGCCAGAGTGGCTTATGACCCTAGAGTCTGGGCGCTGAAGCCTAGACAATCAAGAAAAGCGCAAGCGCCCATCTAGATTCGACGGGCATAAGACGCTCTGGCGAAGCGGCGTTTCTTCAGCCGCACAGCCAGAGTGGCTTATGACCCTAGAGTCTGGGCGCTGAAGCCTAGACAATCAAGAAAAGCGCAAGCGCCCGTCTAGATTCGACGGGCATAAGACGCTCTGGCGAAGCGGCGTTTCTTCAGCCGCACAGCCGGAGTGGCTTATGACCCTAGAATCTGGGCGCTGAAGCCTAGACAATCAAGAAAAGCGCAAGCGCCCATCTAGATTCGACGGGCATAAGACGCTCTGGCGAAGCGGCGTTTCTTCAGCCGCACAGCCGGAGTGGCTTATGACCCTAGAATCTGGGCGCTGAAGCCTAGACAATCAAGAAAAGCGCAAGCGCCCAACAACTTAAAAGAAAAAAAGCCGTACGCATTTCCTTTGCGTACGGCTTTTTCTACTTTTTCTTTTTGCGCCAAAGCAATAGCTGTTCTATACCAATGGCGATGACTGTACCGGTGATCAAGCCGTTTGATAAAGTAGCTGCAAGAACAGAAGGCAAGTTCCCCATGCTTTCAGGTGGCACGAACATAATGCCCACGCCGCTCATCAAGCCGAACGCAGCTACTTTATAGGAATATTGTCTGTTTTTTTCATTTTCCAGTTCCGTAAAGGCCATTTCCACCATTTGGGTGAATACAGCAAAAATGACCGCATAAGCTACCGGAGCTGGTAAAGAAGCAAGAATAGCCATGAGTGCTGGGAAAAAGCTGATTAGCACAACGATGACACCGCCGAAGATGAAAGGCTTGAGCGCTGGTGTTCTGGTGGCACTGACAAATCCAGCCGCTCCTGAAATCGGCACAGGACCGATGGACGAAAAAATTCCAGCAATGATGTGGTTGATACCGGATGCCACTGAAGCTTGTTTGATGCGCTTAGGCGCTTGAATTGAAAAGGAATTCTTCAATACGCTTTCCATTACCCGGATCGATGCCATCATATTGGCAATTAGCAGAATGGTTAAAAACAAAGCCGTGATGAACATGCCGCTGTCCCAAATCAACGGTCCAAAAACCAGCATTTCAGGCAAGGCAATTAAGGTGCTCCCCCCGCCTTCAGCCTCGGGTGATTTTCCAAGAATCCAAAAAATCAGCCACCCGGCTGCAATCGCAAACAGCATGGAATAGCGACTGACCCACGGCACTTTGTGGCCCATGAGAAAGAAAGTCAGTAGAATCACTGCAATGCCACCCAGCAGCACTATTCCATCCACTGCATCTCCTTTCGAAACGATTCCCAATAAGCCTGATAAAATCGACTCGCTGATTTGGAGCACCAACAATAACAAATACACGAAAGTGATGGTTGGTGTAAAAAAAACCTTAAGCTTGTCAACCAAACCTGTATAGGCAAACACGATAAAAAGGACACCGCTGTACAACAAACCACTCTGCAACGCTTGAAGGGATTCTTCCATAGAGGCATACAAAATTCCGACCAAGCCCGCGTAAACAATGAAAATACCCCACCACAAACCGGCAGGCCCTTCGTTGATCGGCATTCGATGCCCGATAAACGCCTGCACTAAACAAGCAATACCAAGCACGAACATAGTCCGCTGCACAAATAACGCAGTATCTGTCGCATCCATACCAAAGATGCTGGCAATTGCAATTGGTGCCGCAATAGAAGAAGCAATCAAAAAAACCGCCCATTGCACACCACCAAAAATATTTTTCATAATCAATTTCTCCACTTCTTTGTTCTGATCGGTTGGTTACAGTATACACCTATTGAAACGATCAAAAAAAGCCCTGACAGTTGTCAGGACTTTGATTTATTACGAGCCGCTTTTTCTTCATTCACTTTGTGTACGGCTTCTTGCGGATTAACGATGTCTTCATCTGATCTTTCCGAGTCAAAACCATCTTTGTAGACGACTGGATAACCTTGTTCTTCCAATTGCTTCACTTGCTTGTGTGAAGCTTTAACCAGCAAGCGCACGATCAGCACGGATAAAATGAATATAATAACGACAGAAATAATCCCAGGGATGTATTCCGATTTGTCTTCAGGAAAATATAAAAAATCCATTGTATTGATTCCCACCTTTAAACCTCAAGTTTCATCTTATTATACATGATTCTTGCGCTCACTCTTTGAACGAACGTGAACATTTCATGGCAAGTGCTTTTAGGCTTTCAAGGACTTCGTATCGATAAAAAAGCCGATTTTAGGAAAAATCGGCTTTTTCGAACTATCAATAACTTTCAGAAACGACGGCAAATCGTTTATTCTTATGTTCACCACTTTCGATTTCATCAACCAATGCAATTGCGTAATCAGCATAGCTGATGTAGCTTTTTCCTTTGCTGTTGACGATAAACCCATCATCGCCTTTTTGATAACGTCCTGTTCTGTGACCTTCCGGATCGAAAAATGCAGCAGGACTCAAAAATGTCCAATCAATCCCTTCTGATGCTTCCAAAACGGCCAGATTTTGTGCTTGGCCGTTAGCGACCGACTTGAACGCTTCAGGAAATTCAGGGGTTTCCACCAAACGAGTCGTCCGCGCTTCATCAACAAATAAGCTGCCAGCACCTCCGACCACGATCAAACGAGTATCACGAGCTTCTTTGAGCGAATCAATAAGAAGTCTTCCAGCTTCAACGTGTTGACTTGCCTTTTCGGGAGGGACACCAAAAGCGTTGATTACTACATCAAAAAGAGCTAAATCTTCTGACGTCAAACTGAAGACATCTTTTTCTAGCACCGGCACGTCCGGATTCTCAACTTTCTGCGAATCCCTCACAATGGCCGTCACTTTATGCCCTCTTTTCAAAGCCTCTTTTAAGATTAAATTACCAGCTTTTCCGGTAGCACCAATAATTCCTACCTTCACTTACCTCTCCTCCAATCTCTATCATCTGTACAGAACGAACAAAAAGATTAGCTTTTAAGAAATG
Organism: Planococcus antarcticus DSM 14505; assembly: GCF_001687565.2. Classification (NCBI taxonomy): domain Bacteria; kingdom Bacillati; phylum Bacillota; class Bacilli; order Caryophanales; family Caryophanaceae; genus Planococcus; species Planococcus antarcticus. The sequence goes on along the minus strand of NZ_CP016534.2, from coordinate 358,218 downwards.
GTTCGGCTTTGCTTTTTATATACTTGAAGAGGCGGAATGCTGTTGAGTCACATTAAATCGATCGGCCGCTTGCTTTAATATTTCGAAAGAACGTTTTCTTTTTTCCTGATCATAGATATAAGAAACAGCAATCACTTCATCAATCTGCAAGTCGGCTACAAAAGCCCCCAAGCGCTCGCCTATCGTCTCTTCATCACCTTTGAAAGTGTATTGCGACATTCCCCGCACCATCATTTCCTCGCGGTAGCTCCATTGTCCATCCATCGTATCGAGTGGCGGCTTCAGCAAGTTCTTGCTACCTCTAACGACATTCAAATAGAATTGATCAGCGGACGTCGACAAAATCTCAGCTTGTTTATTAGAATCGGCACCAATAACGTTGACACAGACCATTACGTACGGCTCAGTCAAGTATTCAGAAGGCTCGAACTGATTTCGGTAAATCTGCAAAGCCTGTTCTAGTTGCTGCGGTGCGAAATGGGCTGCAAATACATATGGCAGACCGAAGCGTGCAGCAAGCTGAGCACTAGAGGTGCTGGATCCCAAAATATAAATAGGTACTGCCGTTCCCACACCTGGATGTGCTCGGACAGGTCCTTGTTCTTCAAACGGTTTCAGGTAATTTTGCAATTCGACGACATCTTGCGGAAAAGCGAACGCAGTTTCCTGGGTAGTTCTGCGGAGCGCGTGTGCTGTCTGCATATCTGTTCCTGGAGCACGCCCAAGACCGAGATTCAAACGGCCCGGATGCAAGGTTTCCAAAGTGCCAAATTGTTCTGCGACAACCAAGGGTGTATGGTTTGGTAGCATGATTCCGCCCGATCCAACTTGAATGGATTCGGTATTTTCAAGCACCTTGGAAATCAAAATCGCCGTAGCAGAACTGGCAAGGGTAGCTGTATTGTGGTGCTCAGATAACCAAAACCGCCGGTAGCCCAATTTTTCTACATGTTGTGCGATAGTGACCATTTCGTCTAATGCGTCTTTCGTCGTTCCGCCTTCACGAACTGGAACCAAATCCAGAATGGAAATCGGAAATGAATTTACAGGATGTGACATTTTTTAACTTCCTTTCATCCTCCGTATGCTCTAAGGATAAAAGGAAAATTTATGGTACACAAACTATCTGCCTGCCTTTCGCCAATTAACATTTAGCCCATCGCCGATTCAGATTTCGTAACTCTTTCCTATTACCGCAAACTCTACTTTCCCAGAATAACTGGACTTTGCCGCATGCAAAATCTCATCCAACTCTCCATATTGTGGCAGATGGGTCAACAGCAATTGTTTGACACCGGCACGTTCAGCAAGGTTTCCAGCTTGACTGCCACTTAGGTGCCCTTGAATAATTCCAATGTATTTTTCATAGAGATTCGATTCAGCAACAAGTAGATCAGCTTCTTGAGAAAAATCGATCAACTCTTCTTTCCAACTCGTATCTGCAGTAAACACAACGTTCTGGTCATTCGCAGTGAATTTTATGGCCAGACAATAAACCGGATGAACCGTTTCACAGAATGAAACCTTCCACGGGCCTAGCTCAAGCGTTTCTGAAGCCTGTATGGCTCGACCTTCCGTGACGCCTTTATACGACAGCTTCTCGAATTCATTCCCATCCTTATCATGGGCATAGATAAGCAAAGGGGTCTTCCATTCTTTCAGTTGCATGCCTACCATAGCAGCATGTTGCAATACGCCGATATCAGCAACATGATCCGGATGGTAATGGCTGATGATTACAGCATTCAGATCACATAACGCTGTGTAATTCTGAACTGCCGCCAATACCCCGCTGCCACAATCGACCAGACAACGAAATCCGTTCTGTTCAATCAAAAATGCTGATGTTGCCTCATTTTTATTGGGATAACCGCCCCAAATGCCTATCGGTATGATTTTCAAAAAACCACTTCCTATCTGCAATTTTCTCCAGTATAACCTATCAATCAAAGTTCCTCTTGTTTAACCCTTCACTTGCGGTGGTATGCATACTAGTAAGATAGAAATTATTTGGAGGGATTACATTGACTTTAAAAATGACAGTTGAAAATGCAGTTCAAGCAAGAAAAGAAATCGAGAAATTAGCAGCTCAGGGATACACGCACGATGATATCTACATCTTCGCACACGACAAAAAACGCGGCAAAGACATCACGAAAGCATTAGACACAGAAGAAGTCGGCATGAAAGAACAGGGCTTCCTGGATAGCATGAAAAACATGACTAGCTCACGGGGCGATGAGCTCCGTGCAAAATTAGCAGCGGCCGGCTTATCGGATCAAGAAGCAGAGCAGTACGAGGAAGAGCTTGATAAAGGGAAGTTAGTTATTGTCGCAAACAAAAACGTAGAATAATTGACTTCTGAAGCATCGCTTATTACATAGCGATGCTTTTTTGTGCGATAAGTTATGTTGAGCTCTATTTTTCAACTATTCTAATATGTTATTTTTGTCCAATTAGTATGTAGGTATATTGAGTTATCTCTTTTTTTAAAGCCTTTTTCCTGTTGTGTCCCCATATCTCTTTTGTTATATTTAGATAGGGATTTTTTAATTATTAAAAAATTTATGAATGCATTAATTCGCACCAAGGGGGAACAATATGAAAAGTTTAAAAATGGGGAGTGCTTTTGTCGGCATTATCGTCGGAGCTGGATTTGCTTCCGGTCAAGAGATTCTGCAGTATTTTACTAGCTTCGGTCTTATGGGAACAATCGCAGCAATTCTTGCAACCGCTTTATTTGCATATTTAGGGATGAGTTTAACACGACTCGGAAGCCGGATGAAAACGACATCACATAAAGAAGCTATTTTCGGCATCAGCGGAAAAATAATCGGTACCATCGTTGATTACATTATTATCTTAACTCTTTTTGGAGTCGGGGTAGTGATGATTGCGGGGGCAGGCTCTATCTTTTCTCAACAATTCAATTTGCCAGCGCCACTCGGCAGTACGGTGATGGTGATTCTTGTCATTTTGACTATTATGCTGAATGTCCAAAAAGTTATCGCTATTATCGGCAGCATTACACCGTTTCTAATCATTGCTGTCATAGGCTTGGCTGTATACAGTCTGATGACGATGGATTCTACGTTTGCGTCATTAGATCCGGTTGCTAATAAACAAAATTCAGCTTTGTCAAACTGGTTCCTGTCTGCCATCAATTATGTGTCATTTAATATTGCAGTCGGTGCTTCGATGGCGATTGTCATGGGTGGCACCGAAAAAGATGAAAAAGTCGCAGCACGCGGCGGACTCATTGGCGGACTCATTTTAGGTGGTCTGATTATTCTAAGCCATTTGGCGATTTTCTCAAAAGTGGATGTTGTCGGCAATGCCGAAATGCCGTTGCTGCAAATTGCTGATGATATTTCGCCGGTGCTCGGAATCTTCATGTCATTTATCCTTTTCGGCATGATTTACAATACCGCGGTCAGCATGCTGTTTTCATTCTCTGCACGTTTTGTTGTAATGGGTACAGCGAAATCCCGCATTTTCATTATCGTTGTCGGCACTGTCGCTTACATCTTAAGCTTTGTCGGTTTTACAAAACTCGTCAGTTGGTTTTATCCGACCATCGGTTTTCTTGGTTTGTTCCTCGTCGGAGCTTTAATTGTTGCCGACATCCGAAAATCGCATCACAAGAAACTTCAGTAAGCGGGATCACTTTTCCGCGACACCCAAGCCGCCAAAGCCTGCCACACTGCTTTGGCGGTTTTTTTATGGTACTGTGAAAAGCGAAGGCGACCATGGAGCTCCGACAGGCTTAAGGCGGACTAGCCAAGTGGCGTATTTGTGCCACTGGGCTGGGCTGACTTGAGACCCCGAGGAGCTGGGCGCCGCAGCTAGACAAAGAATTGCGAAGGCGACCATGGAGCTCCGACAGGCTTAAGGCGGACTAGCCAAGTGGCGTATTTGTGCCACTGGGCTGGGCTGACTTGAGACCCCGAGGAGCTGGGCGCCGCAGCTAGACAAAGAATTGCGAAGGCGACCATGGAGCTCCGACAGGCTTAAGGTGGACTAGCCGAGTGGCGTATTTGTGCCACTGGGCTGGGCTGACTTGAGACCCCGAGGAGCTGGGCGCCGCAGCTAGATAAAGAATTGCGAAGGCGGATAATCACGCTAAAAATCAAAGATGCCATCATCTTATGACCGCTGAATAAATTGAAAAGGAGTCTCTTTATGAATCAATTTATCAAAACACCAGAACAACAAGCGTTAATCGATCGACTTCGTGCCTTACAGCCGATTTTCCAAGCACGCGAGCCGGAACTGGATGTACGTGGCTCCTTTCCTTTTGAAAACATCAAAGACCTAAAGAAATTAGACTACCATACCTTGACCTTGCCGCGGGAACACGGCGGTCAAGGGTTTGGGCTGTACGAATATGTATTGGCTCAGGAAGCCATAGCTGAAGGATCAGGATCGACGGCACTTTCAATCGGCTGGCACGTCGGCATTGTTCTGGAATATGCTGAGAATCGTCATTGGCAGTCAGAATCCGCTGATTGGCTGATGGCAGAGGTTGCAAACGGCGCGCTTATCAACACCGCGGCTACAGAAGCCAATGCCGGAAGCCCAGCCAGAGGCGCTTTGCCGCAGACCACTGCTGTTCTTGATGGAAACCACTATATCATAAATGGAAAAAAAACCTATACTTCTATGGCGCCCGCCCTCGATTATATTTTCGTAACCGCGGCCACAGAAAACGATGAAGTCATCACTGTCATCATTCCACGCCATACTGGTGGGGTGTCAATCGACGAAACCTGGGATATGCTAGCGATGAGAGGTACTGCGAGCCATACACTGGTCCTCGATAAAGTCCGGATTCCTAGAACCCATATTTTGAAACCCGCTAGAACTGCAGCAGCCACTAAAGGCTGGTTACTCCATATTCCAGCATGCTACATTGGAATTGCTGCGGCTGCGAGAGCCTATGCAGTCGAGTTCGCCGCTAATTACATCCCTGCATCTCTTGACAAGCCAATTGCAGAGACCCCTGCCATCCAGCAGATCATCGGTGAAATGGAACTTCAGCTTGCTACTGCCCGCCATCTTTTATACGGAACTGCAGAACGCTATAGCCATGCTGCCAACAAAGAAGACATGGATGAAGCTTTGAATATCACAAAAATAGCCGTTACTCACGCTGCTATGGAGGTTGTCGATAAGGCCATGAAGATCGTTGGCTCCCGCGCTCTTTCAGAAGACAACCCGATGCATCGTCACTATCTCAATGTCCGAGCGGGACTCTACAATCCACCAATGGAAGACATGGTCAAAAATCAATTGGTGACGCGAGCAATCAAGGCTTTTACACAACACTCAAAAACAGAGGTGAAATAAACCATGGAAACCATCGTTTGGATCAATGATACTAAGATACATGCTCTCAACTTCAAAGAAGAAGTGAGTGAAGAATCCAATTCTAAACAACAAAAAAGAAAAATCTCTTTCGACTTTAAAGTGACTAGCGAAGAATACCACGACATTGCAGTACTGCTGTATAAAATGCATTTTCAGATTCGCATTCCAGTGCAAAAACTGGAGTTTGATGCGTCAATTTCCAATTATTCAACGTCCATCACCGACTTGTATAAACCTGGACAAATAGCCGATTATTGTTTGGAGTTGATTGAAGAGCTGTAGATAGGCTAAATAGGTACTGTTCACCTTTCTACAGTTCGCAATATAGCGAATAAATAGCACTTCGTTGCTTATTTACTGTACTTCTTAGCACAAATACGATTGAAGCTTTGTGTAAAAATTGACTGCTTTAGTTCAATTCATGCAAACAGCAAAAGAAGCCCAAGACCTATCAGAGGTTTCGGGCTTTTTTCAATTCTGCTTAAAACGACTACCTTTTTTGTTAGTCCGCAATCTAGCCATTAATTCTTCTGCTTGCTCACTTTTGATACGGGTAGTTTCTTCATCCAAAGCAACTGCCAACTGGCCGTTCTCCGCACCGATGATAAACCAGGCATTGATCTGACTTCCTTCCGGCAAGCGGTTGGCGGGCAAGACCAATTCTAGCTCTTCGCCTTCCACTAAAATGACTGCATATCTGCCGTCTTCAATCCGATCTAAAATTCCTTTCATCGCCTTACCCTCCTATGCATGCCAAGTCCTGTTCTTGAATATCATCCAGCGTTCCTTGGCCAATTCCTTTAATATCAAGCAATTCTTCCACATTTTCAACTGGCCACTGGTCGATGATGGATCACGCATAAACTTCGCCGATTCCTGAAATTTCCTGCAATTCTGCTGAGGAAGCTATGTTCAAATCAATGCACCGGTTCTCACCTTCGGTTGGCACCCCTTCCTGCTGCGTCTCTACACGGTAAGACTTGCCGTCTGTTCTAACCAGAATGGTGCCGTTGACATCCGTGCCATATACTTCTGCTCCTGAGTTTTCTGCAGCAGCAATTACCTCTGCATGCGGATGGCCATAGGAATTATCAGCTCCAGCACTGTAAATCGCCACTTCAGGAGCTACTGCCTTCAAAAATTCTGGACTTGTCGATGTATTGGAACCGTGGTGTCCCACATGCAAAATTTCCGCATCCAGGTCCATGCCATTGTCGATCATTTCCTGCTCCTGCTTAACCCCTGCATCTCCTGTGAAAACAAATCCTACATCACCATAGGTTATTTTCAATGAAACAGATTCTTCATTCGTTGCACCGGTGATTTCGTCTGGGTACAGCACTTCGATTTGCAAAGATCCCACTTCAAAGCTGTCGCCGCTTCTCGGTTCCACATAATCCGAGCCGCTCGCTTCGATAGCCTGTAGGGCATTGAGGAATGTATTAGAACTGCTCGTATTTCCGGACATCCACACTTCCCCAACCTCGAATTCCCCGATTACCTGCGCTAGCTGGCCGATATGATCAGCATCGGGATGGGTGCCGACAACGATGTCAATATCCTGGATTTCCTGTTGTTTCAGGTAATCCACTGCTTCTGTCGAATTCCAGTTGCCTGCATCAATCAACATCGAAAACCCTTCAAACTCCAATAACGTGGAATCCCCCTGGCCGACATCAATATAATGCACTTTCAACCCCCCCTGGACGATTTCCTCCCCAGCGAGTTCTTCAACTTGCTCACTTTCTTGATCTGTTTCGTTGCCATTGTGTTCTTTTTCCGGCTGCTCAGTAATTTCCGTACAAGCTGTTAACAACACCAAAATAAGGACTGTCAGTAAAGGAATTATGATCTTTTTCAAAAACTCACTCCTCTTTCTCCAGTGAATTTTACCACAAGCAAACCGAAATGAAAAAGCAGGACAAGGGAAATCCCTTGTCCTGCTTTTATTTAAGTAGACATGTAGTCGCCGCCGTTCATATGCAGGAACTGGCCTGTCATATAGGAGTTCTGGGGATCCGCCAAAAAAACATAGGCTTTAACCAGCTCATAGGGCTGTCCTGGACGTCCTGCTGGCACATCTTCACCAAAGTCGTCGGCTACGTCCGGATTTAAATCAGCATAGGTTTTAGTGATTAACGGTGTCCAGATTGGTCCTGGCGCGATGCCGTTTACTGCAATTTCCTCCCTTACCAAGCGACGGGCCAACGACCGAGTCATTGCCACCATTGCCCCATTGGCTCCTGCATAATCGATCAGATCCGAATGGCCACGGTAAGCATTGATGGAGGCTGTGTTGATAATACGTGAACCTTTTTTCAAATGTGGAAGGGCCGCTCGAGTCAAGTAGAACATGGCAAAAGCTTTGATTTCAAAGGTCTTCAGCATCTGTTCATCGGTAATAGCCAGAGGAGAAGTTTGGGGATATTGATAACCGGCATTGTTGACTAAGATATCCAATTGGCCGAACTCAGCCAATGCGAATTGGACCAACCGGTCACAATTCTCTGATTTTCCCAAATCACCGCTTAGCGCTTTGGCATCGCCTCCGTAGCCTTCAATCAGTTGAATTGTCTTTTGGGCACCTTCGTCGTCACCGAGATACCCGATGACCACTTTTGCGCCTTCCTTAGCGTAAGCAATTGCGACCGCTTGTCCAATCCCACTGCTAGCGCCTGTGACTATGGCGACCTTTTCAGTGAGTGCTCCACTGGCTTTATAGTCTTTTAAATCGGTATTATCAAACTGCTTATCCACCATCTCCCCACCCTTTCAGCACCTAATATATACTAGGAATTTTTGTTAAATGCCAGACGTCGTTTGAGTATTGCTGGATGGTGCGATCACTTGAGAAAATACCGGAAGCTGCTATATTTTTCACGCACATTTCAGCCCACTTTTCCGGATGCGCATAAGCCTTCAAGATCTGTTCATGCGCTTTTGAATAACTGCGAAAATCCTTTAATACGAAATAAGGATCGCTATCTTCCATCAACTGTCCAACAATAAAATCGACATTGTTTTTTCCGTCTGTCCATTCACCTTTGATCAGCTCTTCCATCAATTGTGCAATTTCCGAATCCGAATCAATTATTTCCTTCGGATTGTAGGATTTTTCCTTCTCGTATTGCATGACCTGCTCAGCTCGCATTCCGAAAACAAAAGCATTTTCTTGGCCAACCTCTTCAAATATTTCGACATTTGCACCATCAAAAGTACCAATTGTCAATGCGCCATTCATCATCAGCTTCATATTACCTGTTCCTGAAGCTTCTTTGGAGGCTGTCGATATCTGCTCGCTGACATCTGCCGCCGGAATCAAGTATTCCGCTTGTGTCACGTTGTAGTTTTCAACAAAAACGACATGAAGGTGTTTTCTTGCCAACGGATCGCTGTTCACTTTTGAGGCAACTGTATTAATCATTTTGATCACTTGTTTAGCAAAATGGTAGCTCGGCGCTGCTTTTCCACCAAAGAAGAAGGTCCTCGGATAGGGCCGATACGTTGGATCTCGTTTGATCCGATCATACAGCATTTGGATATGAAGGATATTCATCAACTGGCGTTTATAGCCATGGAACCGCTTGATGTGAATATCAAAAATTGAATCCGGATCCACGACGACGTTTTGGTTTCGTTGGAGGTGGTGAATCAAATGCTCTTTTTTCAAGCTTTTGATTGCTTGGAAATCCTGAAGAAATGAATGGTTTTGCGCAAAATAATGCAATTCGCTCAACCGTTCAGGTTCCTTGATCCACCGCGGCCCAATCGCTTCTGTAATCAGTCCCGACAATTCATGGTTAGCTTTAAGCAACCACCGGCGATGCGTAATTCCATTAGTCTTGTTATGAAATTTATTCGGGAATTGTTCGTTCAGTTCTTTCATTTCGCGCTTTTTCAAAATCTCAGTATGCAATTTTGCCACGCCGTTCACTTTATAGCTTCCCACTACCGCCAGTACCGCCATTTTAATGGTGCCATTTTCGATAATGGACAGTTTGTGGAGAGCCTCCTCATCGAGTTCCTGCTGCTGCAAGCTCTTTTTAAAGCGTCGATCGATTTCTTCGATGATCAGATAGATTCTTGGGAGCAAGGACTGGATCAAACGGCTGTCCCATTTTCCCATTGCTTCTTCCAGAATCGTATGATTTGTATAAGAAATAGTGCGGGTCGTGATATCCCAGGCTTGATCCCAGCTTAAGGCATGATCATCAATCAACAGGCGCATCAATTCTGGAATGGCCAGAGCTGGGTGCGTGTCATTGATTTGGATAGCAGCATTTTCAGGAAGTGCCTCTATAGAAAAACTACGATTATTTAAAATGGTTTGAAGCGATGCACTGCATAGGAAATATTGCTGTTTCAGACGCAGAATTTTTCCGGCCTCTAGAGAATCATCCGGATAAAGTCGATCCGTGATTTTAGCAGTTTCATGCTCATAAACCGCATAATCTTCGCGACCGGGAAACGGTCGATCCGAAACCTCCGCTTGCCATAATCGAAGGGTATTGACTGTACCACCATTTGCCCCCACAACCGGCATATCATAAGGAATCGCTTTGACCCATTCCGGGTTTTCCACGTTGACTTTAAGTCCATCCAGCCCCATGACCACTTGGATCTCTCCGTAATAAGAAATGTCCACCGCCAGTTCCTCGCGGCGAATGTCTACATTGTGTTCTTGCTGTATCCACTGGGTAGGCTGTTCTGTCTGATAGCCGTTGACAAAATGCTGTGTGAATAAACCGCCCTTGTAGCGCAAACCATATCCGTGACCCGGCAACCCAAGAGACGCCAAAGAATCCACAAAGCAAGCCGCTAACCTTCCAAGACCTCCATTTCCGAGACCCGGTTCCGTTTCCAGTTCCTCTATCTCGGACAGTTGCAGACCCAGTTCATCAAGTCCTTCTTTTACGGTGTCGTAAAAATTTAAATTGATGAGGTTTTGCCCCAGAACTCTTCCGATAAGGAATTCTATGGAAAAATAATACAATTTTTTTTCGTTATTATCTCTATATAATTGGTTGGTTCGATTCCAGCGCTTCTGAATCCACTCCTGTGTCATTTCCCAAAGCGTTTCATAGGCCAGTTCCGCGGTTTTTTCCATTCCCTTGCGTTCCATTCGAGTGACAAAGCTTTTCTTAAACTCTTCTTTGTAAGAAAACATAATTGGCACACCCCTTCAGATTATCCTGTCATAGAGTTTAGCGTACTCGATCGCAGAGCGCGACCAGGAATAATCACCTTTCATGCCATTTTTTTTGATAACTTCCCAATGTTCAGGCTGCTGGTAAAAAGCCAGACATCGCTCGAGAGCAAGACTAAAGGCCTTGTTCTGTAAGAAATCGCTTAAGAACCCATTGCCGGCTTTTAAATGTTCATCATATTCTATTACCGTGTCTTTCAAACCGCCTGTTTTATTGGCTACCGGAACAGTTCCATAACGCATCGAAATCAGTTGACTCAAGCCGCAGGGCTCAAAATGAGAAGGCATCAAGAAGATATCGGCGCCCGCGTATAATAAATGAGCAAATGCCTCATCGAAGCCCACATGAACATAGACCTTGTTCGGGAAATCAATGGCTAGTTTCTTGAAAAACTGTTCATACTGTTCTTCACCAGACCCCAATAACACAAACTGAATCTCCTGTTCTGCTAATAAAGTGGGAAGCACTTCCTGCAGAACATCAATTCCTTTTTGCCCTGACAGCCTGGAAATCATCGTCAATAACGGCACATCCCCTCGTTCTGGAAGTCCCACTCTCGATTGGATTGCTCGTTTGTTGACTTGTTTTCCTTCTATGCTCATGGCATCAAACTCCCGTTCAATGGCCAAATCTGTCGCGGGATTATAAACTTCAGTATCGATGCCGTTTAAAATACCGATCAGGTCCTGCTCTTTTTCCTGCAGCAAGCTATTCAGTTTTTCTCCATAAAAATCCGTCAAGATTTCATCTCGATAAGTGGGACTGACAGTGGTTACTTTATCGACATAAGATATGCCAGTTTTTAAAGAATTGAAGTTGCCATTCCACTCTACGCTGCCATCATCATAATAACGTGCATCCATTTCAAAGTTTTCTAGGAATACACCCCTTGAGAACTTCCCTTGAAATTGCAGATTATGAATTGTCAGGACAGTCTTAATCGAGCTGATAGACGTATATCGCTGATCTTCTTTCAACAAAAATGGAACCATAGCGGTATGCCAATCATGAACATGCAGCAGATCTGCGGGCTTTTCCTGACGCCGGACGATTTCCAGAACTGCGCGGTTAAAAAAAGCATATCTCTCTGAGTCATCTACCTGGCCATAAATTTGATCTCTTTTGAAATAGTCATCATTTTCTACAAATAGAAATTTCACACCAGCATGATTGTATTCAAGGACTCTGAAAGACATTTGTTGACCTTTAAAGTCGAATTCCAGCGACTCTTTCAGAGCAAATTCAGATATATATTCTTCGGAAATCAAGCTGTACTTAGGTACGATGACATTGAGTTCATGGCCCAATCTGCTAAGCTCTTTCGGCAACGCACCCATTACATCCGCCAGGCCTCCAGCTTTGGCAAAAGGCGCGCATTCTGCTGCTGCCATAATAATTTTCATCACAAGTCCTCCTTAGTAACCTTTTCCCCTTTGCGTAAAACAATCGGATGCTCCGATGTTCCGTGCAGAACTACCCCTTCGCCAATATAAACTTCTTTATCTGCAATGACGTAAGATAAATCACAGTTTTCTTCAATAATACATTTTTGCATAATAATACATTTCTCTACACGTGCACTCTTTTTAATGTAGACTGCACGGCTAATGATACTGTCACGCACTTCACCCATAATAGTGCTACCATTCGCGACCAACGCCCGTTCGACATGTGAGCCAGTGATATAACGAGTGGGCGGTTCGTCTTTTACTTTTGTATAAATCGGACGATTAGGCAGGAACAGTTGCTTTCGATTTTCTTCATCCAACAAGGCCAATGAGGCACGGAAATAGCTTTGAATAGAATCAATAACGGCAAAATAACCTTTGTATTCATACTCATTAAATGTATAAGGACTCTTCTTCAAATTAACGACATCTTCAACGCTTACCACCCTTTTGTCACGGTGAGTCCGAATCAGTTCAACCAGCAGATCTTTGGACAAAATATAGGTTTTCAAGGAAACCCCTTCACTTACCGCTTCTGTGATATCTGCACCTGAACGGATATGCTGATCCAGCATGTCTTTGAAATCCAATTGGTTAACAACAAAGCTATTGATAACGACAGCATAGGGCTGAATGCTCTTCGTGAAAAACTGCATATGCTCTTCCAAAGCTGCAAATGCACCAATACTCGATATTCCTCCATCACGCTGGGTAACTGGAAGGAAAAAAAGGCCATTTTTTCTTCGGTCCAAATCCCAGCTTTTTCCTACCCCAATGTGATCCACCAAAGAGGCAACGGGGTATGAAGGGAAAACGCCAACTGTATTAACACCAGAATTCACAAGATTCGATAAAGGAAAGTCGATTAATCGATAGCGTCCCGCAAACGGTACAGAAGAAACAGTCCGTTGCATTGTCAGATCCTGCAGCCCTTCTTTTTTAACAGAGGCATCCACTACAGCCATTAAATTCATTTCCCACCACGCTCCTTCCATTCATCCAGTTGCTGTTGCGTCAATAAAACCACTTCATCCTGCTGTTGACCAAGTACTTCGAACCCTTCCGGTATATCAAGCCGAGGCGGCACAATCGCCCGATGAAGCTTGACGTCTTTATGGATCGTCACTCCGCTCATGATGACACTTTCCGAAACCGAAGCCCCTTCTTCAATCTTCACGTTCTGAAAAATGACAGATTTTATAACTTCACCAGAAATCACACAGCCCTCATTCACCATAGATCCTTGGACGTTCCCAGTTTCAGTAATGACCTGGGGTGGAAGTTGTGGATTTGAGGAGAAAATACGCCAAGCCGAATCGTGCAGATTCAGTCCAGAATTCAAGTCCAGCAAGTCCATATTAGCTTCCCATAGGCTTTCGATCGTTCCAACATCCTTCCAATATCCTTTAAACGGGTAAGCAACCATTTTTTCGCCTTTTTGCAGCATAGCTGGCAAGATGTCTTTTCCAAAATCATGGGAAGATTCTTCGTCTACATTATCTGTCTCCAGATACTCTTTCAATTTTCCCCATTTAAACACGTACACACCCATAGAAGCCAGATTGCTTTTCGGATTTTCAGGCTTTTCGTCAAATTCCATCACATCCATTTTGTCGTTGACGTTAATGACCCCGAATCGACTGGCTTCTTCCCATGGGACTTCCAGCACTGAAATTGTGACATCCGCCTCATGCTCTTTATGATAGTCCACAAGTAACCCATAATCCATTTTGTAAATATGATCTCCTGAAAGAATCAGCACATATTCCGGATTACAGGATTGAAGAAAACTGATGTTCTGATAAATTGCACTGGCAGTTCCGGCATACCATTTTATGCCCTCAATTTCTGCATAAGGCGGAAGCATAGTGACTCCGCCGTTATGGCGATCCAAATCCCATGGCGTTCCCAGCCCGATGTACTCATGTAGGACATGCGGCTGGTACTGTGTCAGCACGCCAACAGTTTCGATTCCTGAATTGGTGCAATTGGATAATGGAAAGTCAATAATCCGATATTTTCCGCCAAACGGAAGCGCAGGCTTGGCTATGGTATAAGTTAACGATTTCAACCGGCTTCCTTGTCCGCCGGCCAACAGCATTGCGACTACTTTATCGTTCATCATGCTTCACTCCCATCCTGTTTTTGTTTCCATATGCTCATCGTAAATGCAGGCAAATCCATTTCTACGGAATATGGCAAATCATCGTATGGATCACCCACCGCCCCAATAACAGTCCTTTGAACATCGTTTCCTGATGTAAAGATTTTTTCATACGCTGCGTTTTTTGGAACTCCTAGCCTAAAATCCTCGTAATGATGACTCGAAAAGTTACAGACGACAACACACTCATCCTGTGGCATATACCCCCTTCGAATAAAGGCGGCCACACTTTGTTCATGATTGTCCGCATCGATCCAGGAAAAGCCATCCGGATGGTCGTCTAATTGAAAAAATGCTTTTTCCTTTTTATAAAAAACTAGCAACTCTTTTGTAAAATCAGCCATTCTCTTATGTTCGTCGGTTTCCAATGAAGGCCAATCCAACTCCGGTTTAAATTCCCATTCTTCGAAATGGCCAAACTCTTGGCCCATGAACAGCATTTTTTTTCCGGGATGGGCAATCCAGAAACCGAACAGCAACCGTAATTGAAGAAAGCGTTCATCTAGTGTTCCAGGAAGTTTGTTTAATAGGGATTTTCTTCCATTCACCACTTCATCATGCGACAGTGCAAGAAGATAGCGCTCCTGATACTGATATATCAGAGAGAAATTCATTTTTTGATGTGCTTCAGAGCGTTGAGATGGCTGTATCTCCATATAATCCAACGTGTCACGCATCCATCCGAAGTTCCATTTATAGTGAAAACCGACACCCCCTTCAGAAACGTCGTGCGTTACTTTTGGGTAATGCCAAGCATCTTCGGCGATCAATAGAGCTTCCGGGTAAAACTCCCTTAAACTATTCGTCAATTTACGCAGAAAATCGGCTCCTTCTTGGTTGTGTGGACGATTTTCTCTATTTGGGATGAACAATAAACAAACCAACGCATCCATTCGGAAGCCATCAAACTTAAATTCGTTTAGCCAGTAATGGGCGCTGGATATCAAAAAGCTAACGACTTCCCCTTTTTGAATATCAAAGTTTAATGTTCCCCAGTCGGGATTGGCACGCCGCTCTTCGCGTTCATCCTCGTATAAAGGACCCCCATTAAATAGAGCTAGCGAATGTTCATCGACACAGAAATGTCCAGGAACCCAATCCAGAATCAGTCCAATTTTATGTTCCGCACATTGTGCGATAAAATATTTCAATTCATCTGCTGTTCCATAGCGGCTGGTTGGTGCAAAATACCCTGTGGTTTGGTACCCCCAGGATTCGTCCAGCGGGTGCTCTGTAATAGGCAAAATTTCTATATGGGTAAAACCCATGTCCAATATATAGGGGATCAATTCCGAAGCCAATTCACGGTAGTTCAAAAAGCCGCCTTGTGCATTGCGTTTCCAGGTCCCAATATGTAATTCATAAATCGCCATGGGTTTTTCACAATGGTCTTTGTTTTGAATTTTCTTTTGCTGTAAAACCGTTTTCGACCATGTATGCTTGGAGGATGCCGCTACCACTGATTTGGTTTCCGGTCTCATTTCACCCTCAAACGCGTAGGGGTCCGATTTCCTCAGCTCCTTACCATCCTTTGTTTTAATGATGTATTCATACGGATAACCGGTCAACCTTTGATGAATCTGTATCTGCCAAACGGTCGCGTCCAGGGGATGCTGCTCCATTTGAAAAACTTCTTCTTTTGGACTTCCAGGACCTGTACAAGCTACCGCTACTTTGTCCACATCCGGAACCCATATCGTGAATCTTGTTTTATCTGAAGTGGCATGTGCTCCAAAATAGAGATAAGCATCTTTCATGAGCCCGGCATGGAAAGCATCAAGCAGTTCCTGAGTAAGATGGCTTTGCAGGTCATTCATCTTCACACCTCCAATTTTTTTGCAGTTCCGTGTCTTCTTTAAATTCTACATGAGTCCTACAAATTCCTTGTTTAAAAAGAGAATTGTTCAAATTTTTAGATATATTTGAAGAGATTTACGGCATTTCCGTTCGGAATTTTTACACATTTCCTTTCCCTTATACCCTTGTTTAGAGCAAGAATATCCACTACGCTTAGAAGGATATTTGTATTATTGAAAGAGAGGCTGAATTTTTTGCAAAAATATAGAATACTATTGCTAGCTATTTTCTTCAGCATTTTTTTGACTGCATGCAATCAGGGCATTGAAGACCCTCTTGAATGGGAAATAGATGATTTCACTTTCACCAACCATAATAATGAAGATTTCGGCTTGGCCGATCTGGAAGGCGAAGTTTGGTTGGCCGACTTTGTTTTTACCAACTGCACCACGGTCTGCTTGCCAATGATGGCAAACATGACAGACCTGCAGGCACAATTGAAAGCCGAAGGACTAGATGTTCAGATTGTTTCCTTCAGTGTGGATCCGGCATTTGATAAGCCTGAAACTCTGAAATCTTATGCGGAGAATTACGGAGCCGATTTATCCAGCTGGAATTTACTAACTGGCTACACTCCTGAAGAAATCGATGAGTTTGCGATGGATAATTTTCAGACTTTAGCCAGAAAACCTGAAAATGATGACCAGGTCATTCATGGAACCTCTTTTTATTTAGTCGATCAGAAAGGCGTCATCATGAAATTTTATGATGGATTAAATCCACCGGTTGAAGAAATTCTGGCGGATGCGGAAATCCTATTGGCGGAGGAATAAAAGATGAAAAGAAAAAAAATCTGGACGGCTGCGCTGCTGCTTGCCGCTGCCGCATTGCTGCTACTTTTTTTCATACCAAGGGAAAATGTACCCGCACCAGAAAGTCGGGTAGTGCTGGAACATTCGTTTAGAACGTATATCGCACCTTCCTGTTTTGAGCAGGCTGACGCCACTAACTTTCTGGAAGAATCAACACTGGGGGAAGCGCAGGAGCTCAATTATCCCCCACATTCTTCCTGCACTGAAAAAGCCTTTGAAGGCAATCGGGACAGCGGCTTTATCCAACTGCTGAAAGAACTGGGCATCACGGAAAAGGAATCACAGGATTGGTAATAAAAAACAGCCAGAGAAAAATTTCTCTGGCTGTTTTTCCGTTATTGCATTCATGTAATCACTTTGACACAAACTGGAGCGGTGGTCTGGACAATATTCTCTACGGTACAAGGAGCACCTGAATCGACAATTTTCAAAACAGTTAGCGTATGTGAATTTTCGTTCGCCACTACCATCCAGACATTCCCCGGAATTAAAGCAAAATGCCTCGGCCCTTCCCCTCCCGACACGATTAAGCCAATATTCTCCAGGGTTCCGTTATCCTGAATGGCAAAAGACGCAATGCTGTTGTGACCGCGGTTAGAAGCATATACAAAAAGACCATCGCTTGAAACAGCAATTTCTGCGCTGGTATTTTCTCCTGTGTAGCTGTCAGGTACTAAAGGCAACAGCTGCAAAAAATCCAATTCTCCTTCCTGACTGATTTTGTAGACCAACAGCGTGGAATTAATTTCGTTTAATGAATAGACTAGAGGTTTTGCAGGGTGAAAACTTAAATGGCGTGGACCAGCTCCGCCTTCTGTTTGTACTTTGTATTTAAGCGTCAATGCGCCCGTATTAGCGTCTAGCTTGTAGGTGGATATGGTATCCGTTCCCAGGTCTGACACCAGAAACAAGTTTTTTCCTGGAACCTGGATAATTGAATGTGGGTGAGCAGCATCTTGCCTTTCTGCGTTCGGTCCGGATCCTTCATGTTGCACTGAAGCCACCAACTCTCCGATAGCCCCATTTGCACGCAGTGGATGGACATTAACAGTAGCGCCGGAATATGTAACAGACAACAGCCATTGCCCAGTTTCATCGATAGTGACATGAGCCGGATGATCGCCATTCGAAGATTGGCGATTAATTTCCACTATTTTTTTTGAAGCTGGATGAATCCAATAACTGACGAGCTCTCCATCATCCACTTCACTGGCAGCTATAAAGCTCGTGCCGTTCGGGTGAACAGTAATAAAAGAAGGACGTTCAATACCCGCTACGCCCATTAGCTCTGTCAATTCTCCGGTAATGTCTTCAAACTCCCAGAGCTTGATGCCCTGTTCTATTTCTGATGAATACGATCCTGTCAGCAAGTAGCTAGATGCCATCAAATTCCTCCTCGATATCTAATATGAATCACATTTTCCGGCTATAAAAGAGATGACAAGCTGCTTCTATCTATTTTATAGAGGCAAGTCAAACTAGCAGAAGCTCATGGCGGGAATATTGCCTCTCGCGGTGGTTGGAAGCAATCACTTCGCCACAATGTAATTTTTTAATTTCCGTGAATTTCTGGTACAGATGAGTTAAAGTAAGCTATGAAACCTGACCAGTCTATTATAAGAGAAAGAGGGTTGCCCATGAGAAATTTTGGTTTATCCATCCGCGAAAAAAGCATTGTGTGCATCGGCTTTATGGGTGTTGGAAAAACAACCGTTGGAAAACTGCTGGCTCAAAAACTCTATCGCAGTTTCATTGACATCGACGTGGAGATTGAGAAAGAATTTGCAATGCCGATTCCGCAAATATTCGAAGTCTATGGTGAGCAGGCTTTTCGTGCCAAAGAGAAAGAGCTGATTGTAAAGTACAGCAAACAGCCTTTGAATATCATTTCCGTTGGAGGTGGTGCCTTTTTGCAAAAAGAAGTACAAGATATCTGCATGGCAAATTGCATCGTCTTGTTTCTCGACATTTCATGGGAATCCTGGAAAGACCGCGTTCATATCCTAGTCGACAACCGGCCTTTGTTAAAAGGACGTTCTCTTGAAGACATGAAAACACTGTTTCTTGAACGGCAAACTATCTATGCATTGAATCACTCCAAATTTCAGGTCGATAATTTCAAAGCGGAAGAAGCCGCTGATTATTTGGCAGATGCTTTAAAACTATCCTGGGAAATCCATGCACCCCAGCCAAAATAAAAAGAGAAACCGCCAGAGATATGGCGGTTTTTTTGTATATGAGCACTTCCGCTTTTCTAATTGTCTAGACTCCAACAGCCAGATTCTAGGGTCATAAGCCACACCGGCTATGCGGCAAAAAGCGCCACTTCGTCGGTGCGTCTTATGCCCGTCGAATCTCCATGGCTGCTTCCGCTTTTCTTTGTCCAGACTCCAGTGCCTAGCTCTTCGGGATGTAAGTCGCTCTGGCTGTGCGGCAAAATACGCCGCTTCGCCAGATCGTCTTACACCTGTCAGAGCTGATCAGGCACTTCCGCTTTTCTAGGAGTATTGTGCTTTCACTAACTCTAATAATCCTGCTTTTTTCAAATAATGTTCAGGTGCAAGAAAGGTGATGGTCACCACTCCAGGATGCCGCCCGATTTCAATTGATCCGGTTATGGTGGCGCGGTTCATGATTTCTGGAACGGGGACGCTAAACAGATCAGCTGCCCGCTGCAGCCCGTTTTCCGTGGCATCATTCAAGGTTGGTCCTGTACCGACAAAAGATACCGGCAGCGATTCTTCGAGCTTGTCTATGTTCCATTTTTCTGCAAGCTGACGGGCCGTTTGTCTTTCATTTTCTGTAAAGGGTTTAGCAGTATATGGCAGATCTTCGACGTTCGGCAAAAGAATAGGACCTGCGTTATTCAATCCTTTAATGACATGAACTTCAAGATGAACAATACCGGCAACGTCCGAAGTATGCCCTGCAATTTCTCCATCTCCTTGCATGGCGTGCATATCCCCCAGATAAATCCCACCACCTGGCACTTTCACCGGACAAACTAAAACTGCTCCAGCACGGACACGGCTAATGTCCATATGACCATCTGTCCGATGAGTCTCCAGCTCTTCCTGCGTGCTCGCATATTCATGTGGAGCACCGACAAGAAAAGAACCAAAATCACCGGCATTATGCGAATCGGGTGTTGGGCGTGAAGGTGTTGTTCCCAGCTGTCCCAAAAATGGTCGCATGCGCGCGATGGTTCCAACCAAATCATGTGGCGCAAACGTCACAATCGGATTTTGCACAGAGTTCTCAGGCGTTTTCATGTAACCCCGGCCATCTTCAGCAATTGTCTCTGCTGCTTCTTTGGATAAGGTGATCCCCACATCCCCCTTTTCTCCGAAAAACATCGTATAGCCATTGGTAAAAACGAATGGTGTCACATCTGCATCGCAGTTAGCACAGCGAATAGCTTCCTGTCCAACGCCTTTGATAACGGTATCTGGATACATTGTTCCACACCCAGGGCATTTCACCGCAATAAAAGGATCTCCGAGAAAGCGACCTTCGACAGGGCTGTCATTTCCTGAAGATGTAGCTTGAGATGTCACTTCGACCGATTTAATTTTGATGACGATGCCGTCCCCCGGTTCTGCGCCTTCGACATAAACAGGTTGCGTTACTTCATGGCCACCTCGTATACAAGGAGTAATCATTGGTCCCCAACACCCTGGAGCAGTGTGAGCAATGATATGCCCGCCATCTTTTATAGGACCCAGCATTTCTTTTCCAGGATCTAAAACACCATCGATATACCGGTTGACCAGCAAAGTCTCGACCGCTGTTTTTGTTGTCTGAATTTTTCCATTCAATTTTTTACCTCCTCGTTTTAATATTCAGTTATCTCGAATTATACGTCATGAACTACAAGCTTTCAATTTTCTACCTTCTGAACTTAAGAAAATGCGCGTAAGAATCTTTAAAGACTCTTACGCGCATTAGGATTCTGCTATAAATGAATAGCTATCTGAATGAATAATTGGACCATAATGTAAAAAGCGATAGCAAATTTCAAATTGAATTGGAGGCCATTGCGGATTCCACTTAATCCATTGACACTGCTTAAAATAATGACCGGCATAACAAAAGGCGACAAGATGATAGAGATGACGCTTCCTGAAGTCACGGCTAATACCACCAGTTCCGGCGGATACGGGAAAGAGATTCCCTCCAACACCCCAGTCACCAAAACGATGACCGGCAACGGACCCAATCCGATAAACCCCAGGAAAATCACAATGAACGGAATCAGAAACAGAATATTTAGCAACGGGATGATTCCGGTCAAAAAATTCATGCCGCTAATCACATAGTCGCCGACATTCGATTGATTTAATGCATAGATTAACAAACCCGCAGCGATTAAAATGCTGAATTGCTGTGCCTGCTTGGCAATTCCCGTTGAAAAATAATACCGGGTCTCCACAACAAAACTGGAGGACTTTCTTTTGATTAGAAAATACAGCAAGGACCATATAAGGATGACTAATGGAACGGTTAGTAAAAACTCCACTCCAGTTATTTCGTGGACAAAGAAAATAGTCCCAAACAGAGAAATGAATAGAAAAACAAATTCCGCAACATCTTTATTGAAGTTTCCTTGATTCCGTGAATTCTTCATGGCTTTATTGACTTCTTGTTCTAAAACATGAGAAAAGTCCACTCCGTATTTCTTTTCCTGGAAATAGGAAAAGATTACTGATAAAATCGTTCCCGCTAAAGCAAAAACGAACCCAAGTGCAATCGATTTCCATAGAGTCGCTTCCAGCGCTTCCACAGCAAAAATAAAGCTAGGAATGCTGATGACCCATAATGTAGATAGCCCAAACCCGCGCAGAATAGCTGTTCCCTTAAAGTTTTCCCACGCCTCGTCTTTATGCTCTTTTAAAAATGTATCGATAAAACGGTACATCATCGGAACTACTCCAAACAAAAGGAAATGGGAGATCACTTGTGTCATCGCCATGAGACCAAAGTAAAACTTCTGGCTTTTATTTAGAAAATTATGTGCGAAACTCATAATTTCTTCTATATAAGGTTCTTCTTTCAAAACCCAACTGATCATTGGCACTATTAGCAGCAATCCGATGAGGCTTCTCATTTGCTGCAATCCTCGAACTATATCGTCCGCAACAGAATTACTCGTGAAAAGAAGAACAACCAAGGCCATAACAACTAAAAATAATTGCAGTTGAATTTTCTTGAAGGGCAGCAAGAAAAAAGCAGACAATAAAATTAATACACCTAAAATTGAGAGCATCGTGGTTAATCCAGCAATCTCAAAAAAGTAGGTGATAAAATGCACTAAGGCATATGCCGAAA
Source organism: Planococcus antarcticus DSM 14505 (assembly GCF_001687565.2). Taxonomy (NCBI): domain Bacteria; kingdom Bacillati; phylum Bacillota; class Bacilli; order Caryophanales; family Caryophanaceae; genus Planococcus; species Planococcus antarcticus. Next base: position 336,032 of record NZ_CP016534.2, on the reverse strand, counting down.
CAGAAAAAATAAATCCTTGAGCAGCTTTATGATTCATTCTTTTCCCCCTGACTGGCATAATTGCCTCTTTCTATTCTACACTTTTTTGTTCCACAACTTTTCAAATTCTATAAATTCCCATTTCAAGTCCAAATTGAGTGGCAGAAGCATGCAAGGAAATCTCATCAACTTCTTAAGATTTTTTATTTTTAATACATGTATGATATGCTCTGAGATAACAATGAATTATAGAACAATTCCCTCCAAGAAATGGACTGTATTTCATTGAGCAAGGCGTTTCTCTGGTCTAAAAGCTTAGGCTGTATCGACAAAGTGTTTTAACAGTATAGGAGGAGTTAGATGTGGGTGTAACAAAGAGCTTTTTCATTGCGTTGTCTAAAAATCAGGTGTTAAACAGCGCCGCTAAAAAATGGGGCTTGAAATTAGGGGCCGGTAAAATGGTTGCTGGAACTGATATTCAAAGTATGATGCAGTCGGTAAAAGAACTAAATTCGAATGGAATTAGCGCAACAATCGATAGTCTTGGTGAATTTGTGCATACTAAAGAGGAAGCGGTACGAGCCAAAGATGCTATCCTGCGAACACTAGAAGCTATTCAGAGTCATAGTGTGAATGCACATATGTCTGTTAAGTTGACACAAATCGGTTTGGACATCGATCCCGCCTTCTGTCTTCAAAATATCCAAGAAATTGTCGCTGCTGCTGAAAAATACGATATTTTCATCAATTTGGATATGGAAGATTATGCTCACCTGCAGCAAACACTCGATATTCTCGAAGCTCTGCTCAAGCAATACGAAAATGTCGGCACAGTTATCCAAGCCTATCTATACCGATCCGAAAAAGACGTGGAAAACTTGCAGAATGTCCGTCTCCGTCTTGTAAAAGGCGCTTATAAAGAAAGCGTAGAAGTTTCTCTTCAGGAGAAAAAAGAAATCGATGAAAATTATTTGAAGCTGATCAAGATCCATCTTCAAGCTCCTGGATACACGTCAATCGCGACGCACGATCATCATATTATTGGACAGGTTAAAACATTTATAAAAGAAAAAAATATCCCATTGGACAGCTTCGAATTCCAGATGCTCTACGGGTTTCGTTCAGAAATGCAAAAAGACCTGGCAAAAGAAGGTTTTGCTTTCACCACCTATGTTCCTTTTGGCCAGGACTGGTATGCCTACTATATGAGAAGATTGGCTGAAAGGCCTCAAAACATCAATTTGGCATTAAAAAGTTTAGTTTCAAGATAAAGAAGCACATCCGGAAAAATCCGGATGTGCTTCTTTATGTCGATTGGATCAACCGATTGCTCTGAGTGGAATCTACACGGGCGCCTCCGCTTTTCTTGTTGTCCAGACTTCTGCGCCCAGTTCCTCGAGTCGCTTCAGCCTTGTCCGCAATGGCCGAAGAACGCCATTACCGCCAAGGCTTCCAGCGCTTGTCGGAACTACACGGGCGCCTCCGCTTTTCTTGTTGTCCAGACTTCTGCGCCCAGTTCCTCGAGTCGCTTCAGCCTTGTCCGCAATGGCCGAAGAACGCCATTACCGCCAAGGCTTCCAGCGCTTGTCGGAACTACACGGGCGCCTCCGCTTTTCTTGTTTCAATCCAGGTTTCTTACTTGGATAGGTGGCAGGTCTTGCTGAAGATTTTTTCTGTGTCTTTCGTATTGCGGTGGCAGCATTAAGGCCTTTCCTAAAGACTCAGGTGATTCGTCAATTGCAAATCCTGGTGGATCAGTAGCAATTTCAAATAAGATATCTCCGTATTCACGGAAATAGATGGCATTAAAGTAATTGCGGTCCTGAACAGGCGTCACGCCGAGTCCGTAAGTTTCCACTTGCTCTTTCCAATCCAATTGGTCGACATCATCCTGTGCACGCCATGCAATATGATGGACAGTTCCAACGCCCATTTGCCCTGTGCCGACTGGAGACAATTTCACATCAATGATATTGCCGAGTTCACTTGCTGCACGAAAGCGCATGAAGTCACCTTCTTCACCCATTTTTTCGAATCCTAAGACCGTTTCCAATAATTCAGCGGTTTTTTCTGCATTGGCCGTGTACAGGGTAGCTCCACCAAATCCTTTGATCGCAATGTCTTCCGTTACTTCACCAATTGACCAGCTGCTCGGTTCGCCTAGTTGTCTTTCAACCAGCTCCAAATGAAGACCGTGCGGATCATCAAATGTAAGGGATTGTTCTTCAAAGCGCGTTGTTTTTGAAAATGGAACCTCGAATTTCTCCAGCCTTTTTTCCCAGAAAACCAAAGCTCCGGCAGGAACTGCGTAGGTAGTGACGCCCACTTGCCCATCTCCAATTTTCCCTTTATAGGCTTCACCCCAAGGAAAGAACGTGATAATGGTTCCAGGTTTTGCGGTTTTATCGCCAAAATACAAATGATAGGTTCCTGGATCATCAAAATTCACCGTTTTCTTTACTAAGTGCAAACCCAAAACACCGGCATAAAAATCTACATTCTCCTGTGGATCTCCAACAATTGCGGTAATATGGTGGATCCCCATTGATTTCTTTGCCATTTTGCAGCTCTCCTTTATTATTGAATCTACCTAAGTAGCTTACCATTCAGTTATCTCGAATTAAAGATATCGAAATGGGTTTCTCAACTAAATTTCTTTAGGCTAACATCATCATTTGGGTATATTATCTTCGTGTTTTTTCAATTGTTGTTTCTTTTGATCTTTAACTTCTTTCAAGTCTTCCTTGTAATCCTGTTTGTCTTCTTCGATTTCCTCTTTTACCTGATTTTCTTCGGATTTCGAGATATTCGAATTTTCCTGTTCTACTTCCACTTGCTCTTTTTGTTGTTCTTTAATCTCATCTATTTTTTCTGCGTCTTCTTGATGTTGGTCTTCTACTTCTGAAGTAGAAGGAAGGAAAGGTTCATCGTTGTAATCTGTTCTTTTGCCATAACGAAGCATTTCATAAATAATCAGCCCGTTGTTGGGCATTCCGTTAGCAGTTTTCATTGGCACAATATCAAAAACAACGAAATAAAAGGCGTAAAAGACGAAACGATTCCAAAACGTCTCATATTCTTCGAACATACCATTCGCTATTAAGGCATTTATTGTAAATGCCACAATGACATTCGTTAAGATCGGGCCTGCATAAAGCGATATATAAGCAAGTTTCCCTTCTCTTTTCAGTGAATCGTACGAAAACCAACTATATAAATGATAATATTGTCGTATATCGAACATCCCTATTTTGATGATCCTTGGTCCTGACCCTATCGTCATTCTGGGATTTCTCACTCCCAGAATCAAACTCATCAGCAAATAACCTGATTCTCTAATGAAGACAACTACCGGTAAAATAATAAATGCAGAAATTATTAATGCAACCAGATCTGCTAATCCAAACATTCGCTCACTCCTTTTGAAAGCTCAAAAAGCTCTACCTCTTAAAGTACCCACCTTATGTTGCATTCCTACATAATTATCATTACAAATATATTTCAATTTGATGAATTTAATTCGTTGGTCACTATCTTTTTTCATGGTAGCATAGCTATTATATAAAGAAGTTAGACTTAACTGGAATTTGAACAAACTTCTTCGTCATTTAATCTATACCCAAATGGACGGGCATTCAATATACTGCAACCAATAAAATTCACTTTAAAGGATGGATAGTATGGGAGCAAAAATGAAACACTGGACTCAAAAAAAATGGATCATATCGGTTTCCTTGATCACTCTTTTATTTGTGATAGCCATTTTTGAGGAAATTACCTTTTCTCCCGATGCTTCCGCATCTATACAAATCTCAGGATCCGCCGCATTCAGCCCACCACCGGACATCAATGAGATCAGCGACCGAGTGAGGGTTGTTAAAAACTTGTCTTACAGTGATTCTACTAACAGCTTTCTGGATATTTACCATCCTAGGGAGACAGTCAATTCAATGCCGGTTATTTTGTGGATTCATGGTGGGGGTTATGTTGGAGGTTCCAAAGACAGTCGTCAGGACTATGCGATGGCTTTGGCGGATGCCGGATATGTAGTGGCGAACATTAATTACGCACTGGCCCCTGCGTCTCTTTATCCAGGTCCAGTGCTGCAGGCCAACCAGGCACTCGCTTATATGCAGCTTCACGCTGCTGAATACGGTGGGGATATGAACCGTGTATTTGTAGGGGGCGATTCAGCGGGTGCGCAGATTGCTAGCCAAGTTGCCGCTCTTGTGTCAAATGTGGAATTGGCCAAAACAATGGCGATCCAGCCGGCCATCTCCAATAGCCAGCTTCAAGGAGCATTGCTATTGTGTGGGTTGTATAACCTGGACACAGTCAGAGCCACAGCTTTCCCAAATATTGATGTTTATTTAACAGCTTATACAGGTGCCGAACCATTCGAATCGTTACCAGAAATTGATGAGCTGTCTACTGTCCAGCATGTCACCTCGGACTTTCCGCCTGTATTCGTCACAGTCGGCGACGCAGATCCTTTTGTCTCGCAATCTACTGAACTGGTCGCTGTTCTGCAATCCTATGACGTTCGGGTCAGTTCCGTATTTTTCGAAGGCACTCAGAAAAACCTGAAGCATGAATACCAATATGATTTAAGTACAGAGGATGCACGGGAAACGCTCAAAAAAACCCTCCAATTCCTATTCGTCCATAGTAAGTAAAACAAAAATGAGCAAGCCGCAGACAAGCGGCTTGCTCATTTTTGTTTCATCCTTGGTTTATTGCACTTTCCTTTACAACAGCCGTAGTGTGTTTCCGCTTTTTAGAAGGCAGCATGTTGAACAAGATATTCAAGACGATAGCGGTAACACTGCCTGCTACGATTCCGTTGCTGGTTAAAATTTGGATGCTTGAAGGCAATTGTACGAATAATTCAGGAACCACCGTAACGCCGAGCCCGATTCCGACAGAACAAGCAATAATCATAGAGTTTTCTTGAGAATCGGTGATAACTGTACTCAACATTTTAATGCCTTGCGCAATGACCATACCGAACATGGCGATCATCGCTCCACCAAGTACAGACGGTGGGATGATTGTCGTCACAGCAGCGATCTTCGGAACAAATCCAAGCGTGATCAGCATGATGCCTGCAATCAGAATGATTTTTCGTGATTTAACACCGGACATCTGGATGAGCCCAACGTTTTGTGAAAAGGCTGTATAAGGGAAAGAATTGAATATTCCACCAAGTACAATAGCCAATCCTTCCGCTCGGTATCCTTTTGCCAGATCTTTCTCGGCAATTTTCTTTTTTGTGATGTCACTAAGTGCAAAGTAGACGCCTGTCGATTCAACTAATGACACCATGGCTACTAAAATCATCGTTAAGATAGCTGGCCATTCAAATGTCGGAGTTCCAAAGTAAAAAGGCTCGACCATATGGAAGTATGAGGCATTAGCGATCGGCGAAACATCCACTTTCCCAAGGAAAGCAGCAGCTATTGTCCCAATGACCAACCCCAAAAGAATGGCAATGGCTCTTAGAAAACCGCTGGAAAACCGGTACAAGAAAACGATGAATAAGAGAGTACCAAAAGACAGACCGATATTGACAAGTGAACCAAAATCACTGGCTCCTTGCCCACCACCCATATTGTTGATGGCTACAGGAATTAACGTGATACCGATAATTGTAACTACTGTTCCCGTAACAACCGGCGGGAAAAAGCGAACGAGACTGCCGAAAAACCCACTGATCAAAACAACGAATAACCCGGAAACGAGAATAGCCCCGTAAATAGCGGATATGCCGTACTGCCCGCCAATGGCAATCATCGGTCCAACCGCGGTAAACGTGCAACCAAGAACCACCGGAAGCCCGATGCCGAAGAAACGGTTGCTGACAATTTGAAGAATCGTCGCTACTCCGCAAAGCAGAATATCAATCGCTACCAAATACGTTAATTGTTCTGGTGTCAGTCCAAGCGCTTCCCCTACAATTAGTGGTACCAATACCGCTCCTGCGTACATTGCCAATACATGCTGAAATCCTAAAGCCGTTTCGCCCATCATCTTTTTCATCGCGTGTTAGCCTCCTCGAAAAATGACACTTTCCCATTTTCTAAAGACGCAATGTTCGCCAATGTCTCCACACGAATGCCGCGTTCACGGAGCAATTTACCGCCTGGCTGGAATCCTTTCTCAATAACGATACCAATGCCCGCTAATTTTGAGCCTGCTTGTTCAACAATGTCCAATAATCCAAGAGCCGCTTGGCCATTGGCAAGAAAATCGTCCATCACCAGCACAATGTCATCTTTTTGGAGAAAATCTTTTGAAACGGAAATATCATTCGTTTCATTTTTGGTATAGGAATGGACGCTTGCTGTGTATAAATGATCAACCAATGTCAGTGATTTGCGCTTTCTTGCAAATATCGCGGGCACACCCAAAACTAACCCGGTCATCATCGCAGGTGCAATTCCTGAAGATTCTAACGTTAAAATTTTTGTAATGCCATCTTCCTTGAAGCGTAATGCAAACTCTTCCCCAATAGCTTGCATTAATGGTGGGTCAATTTGATGATTCAAAAATGAATCTACTTTTAATACCGATTCTGACAAGACTTTGCCGTCCGATAAAATTTTATCCTGTAATTTTTTCATGCTGTCAGCTCCTCTTCTGTCACGGCTGAAGGCATGAAAAAAAGCCCTCAGAACGTGCATCCATCCATACCATGAGTGGAGCAATGTCCTTCGAGCTTGAATTCGAAAGGAAACAACAAGAATAGACACCTAAACAGGCGCACTCCTTCTGCTTCGTTGCTTCTCATAGTCAGTTCGTTTACGGCAAACCGGTAGAAACTTGCGGGCCATATCCCCGCGATTATATGAGTAGATTGTATTTGAATGCTCTCATTATAGCACGCCACTATTCCTTATCAAGAGAGCATGTATTTAAAAAAATATTCCCTTTATTCAGACAGAATCTGCATTTTTGTCTTTCTGTTCTTTCCATAAATGCTTGATCAGCTCTTATCGAATGGCTTTTGAAATGTTTTCGGGTGCTTCACTTTCTAGATTATAGTTCACATAGACAGCATCATTACGGGCGCAAAGATTGTCGGACTGATAAAGCTCTTCGCATAGCTCCAGCCGACTGTTGCCAATCTTTCTTGATCCACGCTACCACTTCAACATGCTTTCCAAAATTAATTTATCCGGTAAATTTCAACGTGGTCTTTACAATGACCATTTTCCATTTCGCAAAATTACGATCGGGTGTAAACAAGTCGAACAGCGGATTTCTCGCTGCTTCAAACCATACCGGTACAGTCGTATTATTGATATGGCCGACTGCGTCTGTCTCTGAAACTCTTGGCGTCAATATCGTTTTATACACGATGCCTCCTCCTATTTTTTCAAAACTCTTTCGTTCGCTAGTAGCTACACGAGCCTCAGAAGACCAACAAAAAAAGATGGTACCGATTCGGCATCCATCTTTTCTCTGTTAATTATTAATATACTTTTCAAAAACATCACCAAAATCTTTAACATGATACTGATTGCGGACAGAAGTCATCCAGGTAAAACCGAAATCGGTCAGTTTCGAGTATTGATCATCTAATGCCACATCACCGGACCTCGAATTCTGCAGGATGGCGACGGCTTTTTCCAGGCTGTTATTGGCCATATTGATGATAATTGAATTTTCATGAGTACTTTCAGCAATTCTCAATAGCGATTTATAAAGATCTGTTAAACGTTCCGCTTGCTGTTTTTGAACATCAATTTTAAAAGGAATTGTCCCTACAGTAAACGCGATTTCTACATCTAGATCGATTTTACCAGCGGTTTCGAGAACTACACCTGAAATCGTATGCTGAGAATACGGATAGCGCTTCAAGGTCCGTTTCGACGACATTGCACTATCTCCATCGACGTGAATGATGGCAAGGTTAGTGAAGCAGTATTCGTCTGCTTTTGTCTTGATTAGAAAATAGATTTTTTCCCCATCTTCGTACATAACATAGTCATCAGAATCCGTTTTGTCAAAATCTTGCGGATCGATTATCTTTCCTATATCTGATAAACCAAGAGCTTCTGAAGCCATTTTTTTAAACATCTCGTCAATTCCCCTTTATCCATAAAATAGTGGTTTGTTTAAGTTTATTTTATCAAAAAAATGAAAAAGGAACCCCAATAAGAGGAAATTTATTTTTATAATTCCTAAAACAAGAAATTCTATTTCTATCAATTTAGATAACCAGCTCTATATTTATTTAATATGCTCATCAGCGCTTCTATCCACTTTGTAAGTGAATTCCACTTCCGCTTCTTTACCGGCAGGAATGCGCACGCGGAACTCAAGTTCATTTGACTTCTTCAATTCATAATCATGGCTGGACGATTCCATCTGCCAAATCCGTTCGTGAATTTGATGGTTGACTTCGATTCGCACATATTCCGATTTCCGGTTTTGCAATTTGTATACGTACGTCACATAGTCAAAATGCCCGTGTCTGCCACGCCTTTTCTCCCAGTTTTTGCTAATAATATCAAACGCTTCTCCTATGACCACTGATACTTCCTGCTGCGCCGCAGTGTGGCCGATAGCATTCTCCCCGATAAACTCCATTTCACCATCTCGGTCTTGCTCGTACACTTTGAAAATCCCTTTCGGCAATGGAACCCCCATATGATTGGCTGAGGTATTGTCAAATTCCACTATAACCTTTGCCTGCTGACTGCCCGGTTCTACTTTATAGATCTTTCGAAAAGCCACGTCCTGTGCTTTATAGAAACTAATTTGCTTCGTCTGCCCGTGCAACAGAGTCACTGGACGCTCGATGCTGTAAGCATGATAATCGGCGAAGCTATGCTCTCGGAAAGCAGATTCCGATTCCTCGGCTTTAGCAAACAGCCTGGCTTGTTCATGTATTGGACGAGCATCTACATAGCGGTTTACCTTACCAGAAGCCAGCTTGAGCCGGCTGTCAAAAAAACTCATGCCGCTGTTATTGGAAAGCTGGACCCAGCCTGAGAGAGTCAATTGGGAGCCGCGAATTTCTGCGACATAACTTGCCTGCCATTCCAATCCTTGTGTCAAATAGGAAACTTTCGCTTCTAGGTCCGTTTCGATGGAAGCTGTTTTCCATATCAATGCCGGTTTCGTCAATAGTCCTTCCGGCAACGAAGGGAGTATCAGCTCGCCAATCGGATCGATGACCACTTCTTTCGTATCGACACGTTCACCGATGATACTACCATAAACACAAAGCAAGCGGATTTGCATCTCTTCATCAAGCTCTGCATTTCTCACAGTGATCACATCGTCCATGTACTTTTCCAAGAGCTTCTCTTTGTTGATTAAGTCATAATTATAGCTTTGTTCCAGTACGTGGATTCCATCGACCAAGACGGATTCAGTTTCAACTCCCGAAGCGACATCCATAAATTGGATTTCAGTTACTTCTTTGTTTGCTGGAATCGTTCGTGTCTCTTTGACCAATCCGAATCCATCGTTATAGACGGTCAAACTTAAGGCTGTCTGTTGTTGACGCGTTGATTGGAATTTCATTTGGATCTCTCCTTTTCCAAGACCTGATTTGACTGTTTAACTTGAACAAAAACAAGACTTCTTTCGTGCTTCTGCTGCACCAGCAATTAGATCATCCAAGCTCAGCCTATCGATTTAAAATATTGTTTCAGGTAAGCAATAGTATCCAAGCGGCATTCTTCTGATAAAGGCGATTTTTTCGGATGCACTAAATCGCCATATAACAAATCTCCTAAAAAGCGTAATTCTTCCTGATGCCGGTGTTTTTTTTGATGGTCATAAACTTCAATTTTTATGTAAATCGCTGTTCCTTGCTCAGTAAAATCGGTGACAGTAATTTGGCATTTCATATTCATTCCCACCGTTTCTTTATTTTTCTGTTACTGGATTTTTTCTAAATGCCTCATAAGGCTTCCCCAATTTTTACGCTCTTCGCTGTTCGGGTCATGGACGAGTACACTTTCTCGATTGAATATCATGACTGGTCGGTGTTGGAGATTATAAGCACTCCACTCGGGAAGCTTGGGCGTGTTCGGGTTGCCGCTTTGGGCGAAACAAATCCAGGAGTGATGCATTTCTTCCGCTAACTTCTTTCGCTCTTTTAGAATTCCGGTTAACTTTTCCGTTCCCGCTCTTGAAAGGGTATTCCAAACAAATGGCAGTTCTAAGCCGTGGCAGGCTTTCAGCTCTCCACCGTAAGCAGGAGTTTCCCAGTCGAACCGGTACATCCATACCGGAGCACCTATTTTCACCTGAAGTTCTGCAAGTTTCAAAGCCGGAAATGTAAACAGGCTCATCGTCATCAAGTTATCGTAGATTCGTTGATTCAGCTCTTCTCCATTGATTAGGTGTTGTGAAATCCCCTGCCAATTAAGGCCGAATGCATGCTCGAAAATGGAAGAAATTTCTTCCGCATCGCTTTGCTTCCAACGAGGGTCAAAAAAACTAAAGAGCCGGTATTCGTCCTTATTCGTACCAATCAAGACTGGAATCTCTTTCGCTATCCCTTCCGCTACGGCTTGTTCTGGATGCATAGGGAGCAAGTCGCCTTCTATCACCGGAACAAGACTCATTGCAGGCAATAAAGCCGCTGTATCGACTAATTGCTGTGCTGGAATTTGCCTAATCTTGTCCACTTCACCATGACCAATTTTTAGCGCAGCCAAAAGGCGACCGCTGACTTTTCCCGCGATGGTCGAACTGAGAACGGTTGCTGCTGCACCACTTTGCATAATCGCCTGATGGAACAACCCTTTTGCTTTTGGAACTGCCAACAAGACACCGATGCTCATGGCACCTGCAGATTCGCCGAAAACCGTTACGCGCTTCGGATCACCGCCAAATTTCCCAATGTTGTCTTGTACCCACTGAAGAGCCGCAATTTGATCTTGAATACCGCAATTGCAGGACTCTGAAAAATTATCGCCGCCAACATCACCCAGGTGCAAAAAACCGAGAGCTCCCAAGCGGTAATTGAATGTTACGACAACAACGTCCCCTTCAGCCGCAAAAGAACGGCCATCGTAGGTCTGGCTGGAGCCTGCTCCGGACGTAAAAGCGCCGCCATGAATCCATACCATGACCGGACGGCGTCTACTGTCAGCTGCAGGTGACCAGACATTCAAGTAAAGGCAATCTTCACTAGTATTATCTGTTTGATTGCCTAAAAACTCCATGATTCCATTAGAGGCCTGAATAGCGGCCGGACCGAATAAAACAGCCTCACGCACTTCTGTCCATGGCTCCGGAGGCTGTGGTGCACGAAAACGTCGACCGCCGATAGGCGGCTTGGCATAAGGAATGCCTTTCCAGACAATCACATTCCCCTGCTGCTGGCCTCTCAGCTTTCCGTATACACTTTCAACAATGGTTGCCGTCATAGTTTTCTCCCCTTACCGATGGTGCTTTGTCCCCTATATTCTAACATTCATCGGCTTGAATAGCCTTATTTTATCTGATTATTTAGTACAATCAAAAAAATTATAGCACATACCTTATTTGAACAGAAAAAAAGACCCGGAGCTTTTGCCCGAGTCTTTGGCTGTTAAAATAAACCGATGGCTTTCCCATCAGCAGTAACGTCCATATTCAGTGCAGCAGGCTTCTTGGGCAGACCTGGCATGGTCATGATATCTCCTGTCAGGCAGACCAAAAATCCTGCACCCAGCTTTGGAATAACTTCACGGATCGTAATGGTGAACCCTTCAGGACGACCTATTAATTTAGGCTGGTCCGATAACGAGTATTGCGTTTTCGCCATACAAATCGGCAAGGAATCCCAGCCGTATTTTTTCAATTCGACTAGTTGCTTTTGCGCGAGGTCCGATAATTGAATATCCGCTCCACCGTATACTTTTTGAACGATTGTCCGAAGTTTATCTTCAATCGCATCGTCTTCTTTGTACAGGTGTTGGAAATTTGTTGGACGCTGCAATTCCTGCTTGACCAGCTTGGCCAGGGCAATTCCACCCTGTCCACCTTTTTCCCAGACTTCCGTCATAGCAACGGCAACCCCTTCTGCTTCCGCCCAATCCAATACTGCCGTTAACTCCGCTCTACTATCACCGGCAAAGCGGTTTAGCGCCACAACCGGCTCAATACCAAATTGGCGAATCGTATCCACATGCTTTTCTAAATTGACCATGCCACGTTTAACGGCATCTGCATCTTCTTCTACCAATAGATTTTTCGCAACACTGCCATGCATTTTTAGCGCACGGATAGTTGCTACGATTACGACGGCATCCGGATGGAATCCGCCTTTTCTCGATTTGATGTGCATGAATTTCTCTGCACCCAAGTCTGCTCCGAATCCCGCTTCCGTCACCACAATATCCGCTACTCTTCTGGCCGTGTTCGTCGCAATCAACGAGTTGCAGCCATGGGCGATGTTGGCGAACGGACCGCCGTGGATGATGGCAGGTGTTCCTTCAATCGTCTGGACCAGGTTAGGCTTAAAGGCTTCTTTCAGCAATAACGTCAAAGCCCCTTCCACTCCAAGGTCTCTTACCGTGATTGGTTCTTTATCATACGTGTAGCCGATGACTATCTGTGCCAGTCGCTCTTTTAAGTCTACCAAAGAAGTTGCCAAACAAAGCACTGCCATAATTTCTGAAGCCACGGTAATGTCGAAGCCGTCCTGGCGAGGAATTCCTTGCCCTGGACCACCCAGCCCAATGGTTACTTGGCGTAGTGCACGATCATTAATATCCAGCGCGCGCTTCCACGTAATACGACGCGGGTCGATATTCAAGAGATTTCCTTGATGCAAGTGATTATCAATCAACGCAGCCAATGCGTTATTTGCTGAAGTGATGGCGTGGATATCTCCTGTGAAATGCAGATTAATGTCTTCCATTGGCAGAACTTGTGCAAATCCGCCGCCCGTAGCCCCACCTTTCATCCCCATGACTGGACCTAAAGATGGTTCGCGTAGCGCAACTGCCACCGATTCATTCAATTGTTTAAACGCATCCGCTAACCCTACCGTAACAGTAGACTTCCCTTCTCCGGCAGGAGTCGGACTAATCGCTGTCACCAAAACCACTTGTCCCATTTTTTGAACAGGCGGCAATCGATCCACATTGATTTTCGCTTTAAAGTTTCCGTATAATTCCAAGGCTTCTTTAGAGATGCCTGCCTGTTCTGCAATTTCCAGAATCGGCAGGATAGTCGCTTCGCTCGCAATCGATAAATCCGTAAACGCCATGAATAAAATCCCAACTTTCAATTTTTCATTCAGTATACCTTGTTTTTCATCAAAACGAAAAAATAACCGCCTCTCTAAATTGTAGAAAGGCGATTACTATGTTTATACAAACTGAAAAATAATTTTCTATACAAGTTGAACGAATGGTTTCAGCCTGTCGATATTCCGCAAACCAGCTCCGCTTTTGGACCAAAATCCTATGGGCACAAAGCGTCCGTCTTGAGCGACTTTTTCGTTTACGCACCCTCATTGAATTGAAAAACGATTTCTTTAGTCAAAATTTTATAGCTGTTTTTTTCTTTCCCTCACGAAACACTAAAAATCTGTTTTCATCTTGTTCCAAAAGCCCAAATCACCCATTAGAACCGAACATCCCCAATGATCGTCAGTTCCGGGAAATCTTCCTCTACTGTTGCCAATAGATCATTTTCCTCCAACTGCTCATAGAGTTCTTCTTCATCGGCTTTTTGGACCGGCTCCAGATTTTTGATAAGATCATGAAACTTAAGAATGTATTTTTTTTGACCATTTTTAGTCAACACATAGACATCTAGAGTCTCGTACTTTTTCACTTCTTTCAATTGCTGGTGCTCCAAAATCGATGCTGCATCCAACTTGTTGAAGTGGGTATAAAGGAACCCTTCCGAACGCCCTTCTTCCGCTGAAATAAAGCTCATTTTTGCGTGATGCCGGTTGATAAAGCGTTCGGACAAAGACTGATGAAACGAAATGGTTTCCCATTCTACGTCGTTGCTGTACTTCTCGATAAAACGCTCAGATAAAATCTGGTGGCGCGTTACCCGCGTCCAGTCTACATGACGAGCATGGCGATGAATCAATGGCATTGGCAAATACTGATAGCGGCACAGCTCTGCCCAAGCCAATTTGTCCTGGTGCTTCTCAATAAACGCAGGCGACAATCCTTTGGAGTTGGCCAACTGTTGCTTCATCGAAACAAGTTTCCAGTATTCTACCGCATCAAACGGGGCGCCTTCTTTTTCAACCATCTTTTGCTGCTTTTTACTAAGTTCTTCTGCAGCGATTGAGCGCCATTTCTTTTTATCCGCGTATTTCTCGATAAAGGTTTCAGAAAGTCTTTGCTTCTTAATAATTTCATCCCAAAACAAGCGATTTCTATACTTCCGGATAAAGCCTTCCGATAATTTCTGGTGACGTGAAATTAGCTTCCAATTCACTTGATCCAGGTTTTCTTTCATGAATCGTTCCGATAACTGCTCTTCCTGGCAAATCTGATTCCAAGGGATGGAGCGTTTGTCTGTCAGTTTCTTTTCTTCCATTAATTCGGCTAAGGAATTGAACATATAAACCACTCTCTCTTTGCATTTTGATAGTGTCTATATTAACATGCCTCTCAACGAAAAACCCGCACGCCGGTCGAAACCGAAATGCGGGAAATGACTTTCTCTTCTATTGTCCGTACTAGCCTTCCTTATCTTCTGGATCATCCTGCAGGTCTGGGACCCTCCCGCCGTCTGTTATCTCCATGTCTTTTTCCTGCTCCCTCATTTCCTTTTCCAGTTGCTTTTGCTTTAATTCCTCTAAATTTTTGTCTCTCGCCATTGTAATCCCTCCTTCTCTTTATTCATTGTCTTATTCCCGTATACTAGCTATTGAAATTGAAAATTGTTCCTCTCCAAGAATTTCACATCTTGCTTTTCCTGAAGCAAAATCGTATTTTGTAGTTAGTATTTTAGAAGCAAAAGCCATATAGTTAAAATCATGACTTGCCTCACAAATTATAGGGAGGATGAAAAGACATGCCAAGTATCAATCACCGCATTTATTGGTCAAGCATCGTACAGGATTCGTGGCAGCTGTTCATTGCCAGAACAGAAAATGGATTGTGTTATGTAAGCTCTCCAAGTGGGAGCTTTGAAGAATTTACGGCTTATATTAAAAAACAGTTTCCTTCGGCTACTTTGGAAATCAACGATGACTTTCTGGCTCACTATAGTCAGGAATTAACGTCTTACCTGAAGGGTTCAAAGCAAAAATTTTCATTACCTATCGACGTAAAAGGCACTCCCTTTCAGCAACAAACATGGCAGGCATTGAAAGAAGTTCCATATGGGCAAACCATCTCTTACTCTGAAATTGCCAATCGCGTCGGCAGGCCGTCAGCCGTTCGGGCAGTGGCAACCGCAATTGGTGCAAACCCCCTGCTTATCACTGTCCCATGTCACCGCGTCATCGGCAAGAACGGCACCATGACAGGATACAGGGGCGGCCTTGCTTTCAAACGTTTTTTACTCGATTTAGAAATACAAAATTCAGCAAGAAACTAAACGAACTCCCGCTTCTGAAGAAGCGGGAGTTCGTTTTTTATTCAAATCCATTATTTTTTCTTTTTAACAATCGCTACTGTACATCTCGATACACAAATAAGTTTTTCTTCTTCATCGACGATTTTAATATCCCAGACCATTGTTGTTCTGCCTTTATGTAATGGCGTACCGATGGCGGTGACCATTCCTTCCTGCTTGCCGCGAAGATGATCGGCATTGATCTCTAAGCCAACGGCAATTTCGTTTTCCTGATCGATCAACTGCCAAGTTCCGACACTGGCAACCGACTCAGCTAATACTACAGAAGCACCGCCATGCAGCTGTCCGAATGGCTGGTGCGTAGCTGCATGTACAGGCATCGTCGCTAGTACTTTGTCCGGTGTGATCTCACCGAATTCAATTCCCAATACACCTGCAATTGTTTCTTCTACCGGTTTCATTTGCATAATAGCATTCTCCTTTTCAATTTAAAAACTCCTCAGCTTTTAGTATGTTGGCTGAGGAGCCGTTTCCTTAAGCTTTGTTTTTAGCATAGAGCTCACGCAACAGGAATTTTTGTATTTTTCCGCTGGCATTACGCGGTAGTTCATCGACAAAGCGATAATTTCTCGGACGTTTGAAGCGTGCAAGCTTATCGTGATTGACGCAAAACTCTTCCAATTGCTGCTCAGTCAGTAACGCATCCTTGACGACAATAAACGCCATTACTGCCTCTCCCCATTTTTCGTCAGGAATCCCAAGAACAGCAACATCCTGGATGAGCTCATGCTCATGCAAAACATCTTCCACTTCACGTGGATAGATATTTTCGCCGCCACTGATGATCATGTCGTCCACTCGGTCGGCCACAAACAAATAGCCGTCTTCATCCACATACCCTAAATCACTGGTGTGATACCAGCCTTTATACAGCACGCGAGACGTTGCCTGTGGACGATGGAAATAACCTGCCATCATGCTCGGCCCTCGTACAATGATTTCCCCGACTTCAAATGCCCCTACTCTGTCATCCGGTTCTGATGGCCCTTTTTCATTCGGGCGAACGATTCGAATTTCGTGGTTAAAGGCAGGTTTGCCGGCAGATCCCGCTTTAGTCAACTGCTCATCTTCGGCGAGAAACGTGATGGCCGGGCCCATTTCCGTTTGGCCATATGCCTGAATCAATTCAATTCCCAGAACTTCTTTGACCCATTTCACCAATATAGGTGCCATTGGAGCGGCACCGTACAATCCACGCTGTAGCGTTTTGACCTTCGCGTCTGCCCCATCTAAATCAGCCATCACGCTCCACATGGTCGGTACGGCAAACATGACCGTAACTTTTTCTTTTTCGACAGTTTCGACTGCAGCTTGAGGGTCGAATTGATGCATGATGACGCTCGATGCCCCTGCTTGAACGCGCGGAATGACGCAGCAATGCAATTCAGCACAATGAAACATTGGTGCAATAACCAGACCTACATCATTTTTCGTGTATTTCAGCATCGCAATGCATGTCATGCTTTGTTCAGCCATATCGCGATGACGATGAATCACACCTTTGGGGCGACCTGTCGTCCCGCTCGTATACATGATAGCGTAGGTGTCCATTTCATCAACTTGCACAAATGGGTCTGTCGGAGGCGCTGCGCTGACCTGTTCCTGATAGCTCACTGCATACTCCGGCACATCGCTGTCTATAAACCAGAATTGAATACTTGGAAACTGTGCAGCGACTCTTTTGATCGTGTCTTTTAAGGCTTCTTCAAAGAGAACAACCTCAGGCGTCGCATCATTTAAAATATATACCAACTCTTCGGGTTTTAAACGAAAGTTGATGGGATTAAAAATAGCTCCAATTTTGGCACAGGCAAATAATGTAGTAGGCAATTCACTATTGTTAAACAAAAAGCTTGAAACACGGTCACCTCTGCTGACTCCTGCCGAGGTCAGCGCATTTGCTAAACGATGAACTTCATCACTCCATTGCGAGTAGGTCCATCTTTTCCCTCTCCTTATATCAACCAGCGCTTCTCTGTCCGGGTATTGGCCTACTGTCTGATCAAAGATTCTGCCAAGTGTCGCATACATTCTTTACTTCTCCTCCTTCTAATGTAACCGTTCTCTTTGCCCATTTTCTTATATGATGTCAGAAAAAAGGTAATATTGCAACAACTCAAAGTCTCATCTTTGCTTAAGAAAGTAGTCCTTTTTTCTATTTAGATGTACTCAAAAAGAAATCATTGCAAAAGACTTCCCACTCATTTTTTCTTATTTTGATTTTGCAGAAAAAAATTAACAAATTAAAAGCAGTAATTTAGTATTGGCTATTAACATTTGTGAAATAAGTCCGATAAACTTTATATACAAACTGTCGCTTTCTGCAATTCTTTAATTAGGCGAACTCAACCAAAGTGGCAATGAATGTAAAACCATCTTTTCATTACTTTTGTTTTTGTAACACAAATGTAATATTGAAACTTATTGCCTATATTAAATTAATTATATAGACTTAAGTAAATCATAGATAATAGATTGAATTATCTATAAACAGAAAAAGGGGTTTGAGGATGAGGAAAATTATTTTTACGTTATTTGCAGCTACCACATTATCATTGGCAATTGGCATTTCGGATACAGAAGCTAGTAACTATACGATTAAACCAGGAGATACGTTATGGAAAATCGCTTCAAGTAATAATGTTTCAGTCGATCAGCTGATCACCTGGAACAAGCTAGCATCCAACTCTATTTATCCAAACCAGAAAATCAAGGTCGCAGCCGCTTCAGCTCCAGCTGCTACTCCACAAAAGGGCAGCACTCCTAAAACATCGGCAATCTCAAAAAATACATATACGGTAAAAGCAGGAGACACGTTGTCGCATATCGCAAGGATCCACAGCACCAGCGTCAGTTCCGTCCAACAACTGAATCGACTGTCAGGCAGTGCCATTCGCCCTGGACAAAAGTTAACGGTCAGCGGAAAAGTTCAAGCCTCTGCACCAGCAACGACCGTCAAAGCTCCTGCAACAGCTCCAGCTGTCTCTACAACCAGCACATATCGCGTGGTCAGTGGCGATACCCTAACAAATATTGCTAAACGCCATGGCACATCCGTTTCGAAATTAATGAGCGCTAACGGATTGAAAACGAGTTCAATCCGCGTCGGACAGGCACTAAAAATCGACGCAAGTTCAGCAGTAAGCCAGCCAGTAACCGTTTCTAATCCAATTACCACTGCGCCTGTGCCATCAGGAGATATTTCTACACTTATTGCTACAGCTAATTCCCTATTAGGCACACCTTACAAATGGGGCGGCGCTGCACCAGGTGGTTTCGATTGCAGTGGCTTTATCTATTACGTCTACAACAAGGCCGGGGTAAACGTTCCCAGAACCAACACCACAGGTTATGATGCATCATCCTATACAGTAAGTTCTCCTCAAGTCGGCGATTTAGTGTTCTTTAAGAATACATACCGTGCAGGAATTTCACATATGGGCATTTATATCGGCAACAACAGCTTTATTCACGCTGGCGGCAATCGGGTTCAAATTACTAGCTTGAACGACAGCTACTGGGGCAAACATTTCGACAGCTACAAGCGTCTAAACGCAATGAAGTAAAGAAAAGCGCAAGCGCCCGTGTAGCTCTGACGGGCATAAGGCAGATCAGCGAAGTGGCGTTCTTTGCCACACAGCTGAGTTGACTTATGACCCGAAGAGCTGGGCGCTGGAGTCTGGACAATAAAGAAAAGCGCAAGCGCCCGTGTAGCTTTGACGGGCATAAGGCAGATCAGCGAAGTGGCGTTCTTTGCCACACAGCTGAGTTGACTTATGACCCGAAGAGCTGGGCGCTGGAGTCTGGACAATAAAGAAAAGCGCAAGCGCCTACTATAACAAAGAAGAGCAGTACCGGTCCATTCGGTGCTGCTCTTCTTTGTTTTCCACATGCAAGTCAGCAGTTTGGCACAAAGAGAATTCCATTAATTATAATAATTATCACTTAGAATTAATTTTAATTTAAATACTGATATCATGAAGTTTGTAGTGTTTTTTATACATAAGAGAATGAGGTGTTCGATTCATGAGTACAAACAAAACAGGTTTAACAACCAGCTGGGGTGCCCCAGTAGGAGTAATCCAGCTGCTGGATTACTGGCTTTTTTCTATGTCCACAAAAAGAATTCGAGCTTCCTACAGAATTTTATCCATTAGAAAAAGAGGCCCACTAAGGCCTCTTTTTCACTCTTCTTCGCTATCGGCTAACTCATTCGCGATGATTTTCGCCAGATCAGAACCGTTTTGTATGCAGGCACCAATTCCCACTCCAAAATATGAGGAACCTGCCAATTTAATACCCGGAACCAATTCTTCCATTTTTAGCTCCAGTGCGCTGATAGCGGTTTTATGCGCCATATGGTAATTGGGCATCAAGTTTTCCCAGCCAGTCACTTCGACAGCCAGAGGCGCTTCTTCAATCCCCAAACTCTTTCGGACATCCTCCATCGCTACTTTCGCCAGCTCTTCTTCAGATAAACCTTTTAGCATTTCATAAGAAGGATGCGAACTCTTATAGAATAGCCGAACCAGTAATTTATGGCTTTTCGAGGTATGGCGCCATTTCCGGCTGGTCCAGGTGCAGGCATTGCAGTGCAGGTCACTTTCTTGTGACACAATAAATCCGGTACCATCTTTTGGCAGTCGCTCGTCTAGAATATCAAATCCGAGATAGACACTGATTAACGAAGAATTTAGAAACTGATCGAATTCGATATCCAGCTCTACTATCCCTAAAAGCTGCTGCGCAACTTGATGAGGTGTGGCCAAAATTACGTAATCGGCATCTATCATCTCTCCATCTTCAAGTTCCACCCGGTAGCCTTCCTTATTTTTATTGATCGACTTGGTTCCGACCCCTTTCAATATGCGGGTATGGTCCAGCTTATTTTCCAGTCTATCAATCAGAACCTCCATGCCTCCGTCAAATGAAATGAATTTTTTATTGGCCACTCCTTGGAAAAATTCCTTATTCGCTTCAAACCCCTTAATAAGGCTGCCGTATTCATTTTTGTAATCAACCAGGTACGGCAAAGTCGACGCCAGCGTCAGTTCATGGAGATTGCCCGAATAGACACCGGATAAAACAGGCGCAATCTGGTTTTCAACCAATTCTTTGCCCAGAAAAGCTTCAAGAAACTCACCGATCGAACTGTCCCGTGTAAAACTTTCATTGACACTGTTAAAATCCTTCAACGCTGCCTGCTTGCCTTCTTCAGAAACGAGCGTTGAACTAAATAATGCTTCTTTACTCATCGGAATACCAAAAACAGAATCTTTTGGAATAGCATGCAGTACCTTATTGGCATATAAATAAGAAATTCCAGTACCATTGTAGACCATCCGATTTCCCAATCCCAACTCTTCAATCAACGGCATAACGCTCGCATGACGTGCAACAATGGAGTCTGCCCCGACTTCCATGACGAATTCGTCACCTGTTACGGTCTTGATCTTACCGCCCAGCTGCGGCTCCCGCTCAATCAGCACCAATTCGAGATTGAGGTTTTCCTGCAGGTTGAGCTTCTGCAAATAATACATTGCGGAAAGGCCGGTGATGCCTCCTCCGATGACTACAGCTTTTTTCAACTTTATCCACTCCTTGCTTATGCTTACATTCTACCAATATTTCGAACTGTCAGCAGGAATCTTTTTGTCTTTTTTTAATACGCTTTTTCGATGTCCCCATGGTAGGATAAAAGATAGATACCCGTATTTTCTATGCGGAAGGGAGAGACGTTTAATGATTAACGCTATTGACCAGAATATCATAGAAAGACGCTCAATCAAGAAATTCAAAGCTGATGCTGTCGATCTTGAGGAAATTATCGAACTGTTGAATGTCGCCAAATGGGCACCCAATCATAAAGTTAACGAACCTTGGCGTTTTCAGCTGTATACAGATGCTGGCAAAGAAAAATTTGTTCAGGCATTTATTGAATCCATGCTTACTCCGGATGGAGAAACCCCACCAAAAGTGCTCAATAAAGCCGATTACTTCCGCAGCATTCCACTTCACTTGGTCGTCATCATGCCCGAAGACCCGAGACAAAGAAGATGGGACGAAGACTATGGCGCAGTTTCTTCCATGCTGCAAAACTTTCAGCTGGCAGCCTGGGAACGCGGCATCGGTATGATCTGGCGCTCCAACGACTGGATCTACAATCCTGTGTTCCGCGAGGCCATCGGTGTGAAGCCAGGCGAGAAAATCGTCGCTACGATGATGATCGGCTACCCTGCCCACGTTCCTACTAAACAGGAACGCACGGATATCCGTGAGAAATTGACTATCATTAGCGAGTAATAAAACAATTTGAAGAGATGGCGCAATCTGCGCCATCTCTTTTGGTTCGCTAAAAATTCTTTTGAACACTTGGTGCACACCAGGAAGCTGGGTCAGCACATAAATTATTTGATGTCCATGGGAACTACTTCAAGGAGCAGCGGTCTAATAGAGAAAGAACACAGAATTTTGAAGGAAAAGGGTGACGGTGTGATGAAAACAGCTTGGATGGCTTTTTTATACCTGTGCATTTTCGGCTTATCCGTTTATGTTTATTCCACTCAACTGAATGGTCCGGCTGCTGGACTGCATCAACGGCTCCTGCCTGTCGAGATTAAAACGGTGAAGGCGGGGATGAGCGAAGATGAACTGCAGAAAATCGTGCAGGATGCCAAGGCAACCGGGGACGTACTGTCCATTGCCGGCATGCAGCACAGCCAAGGCGGGCAGACGGTGTATCCGAACGGCATTATGATCGATATGAAGCCCTACAATAAAATCCTCGCAGTCAATGAAGAAGAAAAAACAGTGACTGTACAGAGTGGCGCAAGGTGGGCTGATATCCAAGAAGTGATCAATCCCTATGGCTTATCACTGAAAGTCAGCCAGTCACAGAACATTTTCACTGTCGGTGGTTCACTGAGCGTTAATGCCCACGGTTTAGACATTCGCAACGGCGGTTTAACAGATACCGTTTCCTCCATGCGTTTAATGAATGCTGACGGAGAAATTCTCCAGTTAAGCCCTGCGGAAAACAGGGAATTGTTTTATGCGGTTCTTGGCGGCTATGGCTTGTTTGGCATTATTTTGGATGTCACGCTACAGCTGATTGATGATGAGTTGTATGAAACTAAAACGGCAAGCATGTCTTACAGCGACTATCCGTCGTATTTCAAGCAGCAGGTACAGAACGAACCGGATGCAAAAATGCATTTGGCACGTATTTCCATTGCACCGGAGTCTTTTATGGAAGAAATGTATACGATTACGTACAAGTCAGCCCCAGACCAAACACCCTTTCCTGAATTTCAAAAACTGAAAACCGAAAACCTGGTGGCAGTACCGAAGTTTTTCCTCGGGCTTTCACGCATCAATGATGCCGGAAAAGACAGCTTTTGGAAAGCTCAAACAACCTATACACAGCAAATCGATGGAAATTTTGTTTCACGCAATAATGTCATGCGGTCAGATTCAGAATTCATGGAGTATGATAATAGCCGGAAAACCGAAATTCTTCAGGAGTATTTTGTACCCGTAGATCAATTTGAACAGTATATCCCGGCGTTAGCAACTGTACTTGAAGCCAATCCTGAGTTTAATTTATTGAACGTCACCATCCGCTATGTCGGACAAAACGATGATGCGGTATTGTCCTATGCCAAAGAGGATATGTTTTCACTTGTACTGCTGGTCAACCAGGGAACCGATACCAAAAGTGTCCAGAAAACGCAGGACGTCGTCCGGGAAATGATCGATGTGACACTTGCACATGGTGGCAGTTATTACCTGCCTTACTTTGGATACCCGACAAAAGCACAAATGCAGGAAGCCTACCCAAGAACCGAACAATTCTTTGAATTGAAAGACCGGTTTGACCCGGACCATCGTTTTATGAATCTTTTTTACGAGGAGTATCGGCCATGAACTATAAGCGTTTCATCTATTACCAAGGCACCGTTAGTATGGCATCCAGCATGATTTTCCCATTCTATATTCTGCTAATCAGAAATGTCGGAGACAGCTATGCCCAGTTCGGCTGGGCATATGGCTTATTCGCATTGACCGCCGCATTGTGCTACCCGCTGATTGGAAAATACGCCGACCGTGTCGGAGATAAAACCTTTCTGGTCATCTATTCCTGGGGGATGGCCATCCTCCTGCTGTTCTTTCCACTAGCTTCAGAGGTTTGGCATGTCTACATTCTGCAGGTTCTGATGGGTGTGCTTGGTGCGGTCCAGAGAAACTCCGAAAAAACGGTTCTGGCGCTATGTCACAAAAGAAATTGCCGGCACGCAAATTGGCCGCTACCATGTCTGGACCTCTGTCGCCGCTGCCCTCGCCGTCATCGCCACCGGCTATCTCGTTGATTTTCTGACGATTGCCAGCATCTTTTACGTCGCTTCTCTTGTTTTCGCTTGGAGCGGGCTGCAACTGTTGAAATTAGAAGCTACTGGAGCATAGACAATCATTGCTGTTCATCTCAAAAAAAACGTCTTCCTTCCGGCCATCGCAATGGTTGGAGGGAAGACGTCTTTTCAACATAAAAAAATTACACAGTCTTTTTATTTAATACAGACATGGCTCCCATCGCCCCTGAAAATTCCCCATTATCTGGAAACACAGGAACCGAGCCGCGCAGAATGGTATAACTTGTTACAACTTCCTTCAGCAATGGATTATCAATGAAGGAAGAGCCAATGTAGACGATGGTTGAGCTTTTGCACTGTCGAGCCGCTTGCACACTGACTGTACTGACCGTTTCACCCACTAGACCGATGACCGTCGCCAGCAGCTCTTCTTTCGTCAAATCTCCCGAAATGGAAAACAGGTTCTGCCCGAAGTTACTGGCTGTCAGTTCTCCTGAGATAGGAGGCTCCTTGCCTTCGTAGATATGCTTAACCTTCAAATCAATCCGTTCGCGGGAACCCTGTCTTGCCAACGCGACAATGTCGTCGTAACAAGTAACGCCCGTCAACAGATGGCTCAATCCGATCAACGTGCCTCCACCGACACCGGTGCCGCCCAAACGCTCATGAATATTGTCTTGAATACAGTGAATAGAGGTTCCAGTTCCAACATTTGTCACCAGATATGCATCTTCCAAACGGCCCATCTCCTTGAGAAGAACCTGCACACCAAGGTGAGTCGCTTCAAATTCAACCATTTCCTGAGCTGGCTGATGGAGCAAAGAAACCAGAACACCCGACCTTCCACCTGTTACACAAACTTTACTGTCACCAAGACCGTTCACCCAGTCGGCAACTTGCTCAATTTCAGCAATTGGATACTTTTCAAAATGGACTTCTCCTTTTTTCGTATATGCCACTTTGATCAATGTACCGCCCGCATCTATTCCGACAATCATTTCCGCACCTGCTCTTTCTCGCATTCTTCTAAAAATGCCAGATAATATATACACATATGATGAAATTTTACCACACTCGTTTCTGTTATGGGAGATGTTTGCCGGTTGGTTTCAAGAAGCAAGAATTTCTTCTTTCTATCTGTTATGTTAATCAAGGAAGTTTAACGGGTATAGCATACCCAAGACATCAATAAAACAGAGGAGGAAATAATATGGATGCTGCAATATGGCTTTACATAGCACTTGCTATTTTCGTCGTTGGGCTGATTATCGCGATAGTCGGGGTTGTTATGCTGATATCAGGAATCAAGGAACCAGTTAAAAAGATGAAAGGTTCCGCAAGCAACCTGAAAGAGCGGGTCGATAAGCTCAATTTAGAGGCAACAACTTTATCGCATCACGCAAATGAATTAAAAGAAGATCTTCAAATGAAAACTGAAAAAGTTAATACGCTGATTGATGCGGGAAAAGGCACAGTGAATTCGGTCATCGACTTAAACGCTTCGGTCCGCGCAATTACCAGTAACATTTCGTTAAGAGTGGATCATGACAAGCAGAGTGTTGCGCAAGTGAACCAATACAGCAACACAGCCATGGGTTTTCTCGATTTTATAAAAACCCAGATATCTTCTGAAACTATCAACTCCACCTATACTCCGACATCTGTGGCTGATGAAGGTCAGTTGCCAAAAAACTATTAAAAAAATTAGAAAAGGCAGCCATCGCGTAGGCTGTCTTTTCTAATGGAGTATAGGTTCTTACTTTAAATACTTAGAGTTTTTGCATCCTGTGAACGCAGTTCAAGGACCATCTACAAGTGGAGTTTTTACTGAAGAAAAAGCTGCGCTAGAAGTAAGTTCAATACCTTTTAACGCAGCTTTTTTAGTATCCACTTCTTTTTGCTTAATTAGCTTTTCAGAATTTCCATATTTTTATGGATGTTGACCTGATGCGGGAATGGAATTTCGATGCCCTTTGCATCCAATGCTTCTTTAATAGCTTTGCGCAGTTGTCGTTCTACCGCCCATTGCTCTCCATTCTTTGCTCTTGCAATGATTCGCAAAGTAACGTCTGACGCACCAAATGCTTGTACGCCAATAACATCTGGACCTTCAACGATACCCACAGCTTCTGCCGCCACATGCGCACAAGCTGCCTGTATGACTGCCATCGCTTCGTCGATGTTTTCATCGTAAGAAATGCCAATATCCACAAGCGCGCGCATATTGCCACGCGAATGGTTACTGACTGTAGTGATGTCCCGGTTCGGAATATAATTTAACGTGCCATCGAAACTGCGAATCTTCGTTGTTCTTAAACCTACCGCCTCCACAATGCCATCCATGCTTCCGACAGTTACGTAATCATTCACATCAATTTGTTTTTCCAGCAACAAAAAGAACCCGGTAACGACGTCACTAACAAGGCCCTGTGCCCCGAATCCTATCGCCAGTCCAACAATTCCAGCACCGGCAATTAAACTCGCCACAGACAAACCGAATATATTGAATAAAGTTGTAACCAATATGAAGATCAAGACGTAAGAGAACAGGTTTTCTGATAAGCTCTGAAGCGTTAATGCACGGCCTTTCGTAACATCGCCTTTTATCAATAATTTATCGAAGAAACGGTTTATCAGTTTTTTTCCGATCGCTTTCACCAAAACAAAAGCAATCAGAATTCCAATTATTTGAGCTGCAATTACTCCAGCTCCAAAGAGGAGCGTTTCCCCGTCGAAATTTTTAAAACTAAACAAAAAACCATCCTTTCTATTTTCAGGGTGAAACAGCAGGGTTTTGCCGCAATCGTTTTCCATATTCCTGTTCCTTTATAACATACATAGATAGATGATTTCACTCCCGGATAGGGTTTTCTGTTTTTATAGCATATTTCGTTTACAATTTCGCTTTTCCCTTTACAGATCCAATTGTTTTATTTAGAGAATCGCACTGATCCGAACAAAAGAAAAGAAGAATCTTCATGCGAAGCGTCTTCTCTTCCGATAGCCTGAGATATGTAAACTTGTGTCTAGTCAAAAGTACGTTTAAAACCCTATACAATTGGAAATTAAATGTATTTTTTCTAGCAAATCGACTTTCTCTTCTTGCTCTTCAAAGTTCATCGGAATAGGGGTTGTAAATGTAACTTGGGTTGGTATTAAGTTACATTCAAAAGAAGGATTTTTTTTGCTCCTAGATTGCAATATTAAATGCAACAAAACATGAAAACCCATTAAACTGCGGATTAGGCGATGTTGGCGAGTTCTTCTAAGAAGCACGCTTCCGGTGTCCGGTACCCGAGAATCTTTCGCGGCAGGCGGTTGCACCAGTTCTCTGCGTACCGGATGGTTTCCTCTGCCACTGAATGGATCGCTTTTCCTTTTGGGATGAAGCGGCGGATGAGCCCGTTGTGGCGCTCGTTCGTTCCGCGCTCGCAGGAGGTATACGGGTGTGTAAAAAAGACTGCCGTTTTGTCCTTTTCGAGCGACGCAGCCAGTTCTGCGAACTCCGACCCGTTGTCGGAAGTAATGGTCTTGAAGACCTGAGCGAAGTTCGCGTCAAACTTGTTCCGCACGAGTTCCAACGCTTTCGTAATGGAATCACTGCCCTTGTCATCGATCCGGATGATGATTTCCTGGCGGGTCTTCCGTTCAGTCAGCGTCATCAAGGCTTCGTCCTGGCTTTTCTTGCCGATGACCGTATCGATTTCCCAATGACCGAATTCGGTCCGGTCTTCCACGGCTTCCGGTCGCTCTTCGATACTGCGGCCAAGCACGCGCTTGTTCACTCGGATCCGCCGCTTTTTTGTATTCAGCCGCACTTTCATCGGGAGGTCGATGTTTTTGACCCCGATGTAGCCAAGCTCGATGTAATTGTAAAGCGTTTTGGTGCAGACCCGTTTGCCTTCGAATTGTTCATGGAGTGTTGCAGATCCGCAGACCGCGTCGGGTGACCAGTGGTCGTCCAAGATTTTGGTTTCTGTGTACTGGATAAATTCGATGGCGTCATCTAGCTTGAGGTTGGCTCCACAGGCTTGGCGGTTTTCTTCGTATTTCAGCTGTCCGGTTTCCGGAAAGTAGGCTTCGAATGTCGCACGGCCGGTCTTCATCTGCGTGACGGTGCCACGTTTGAGTTCTCGGCTGATTGTGCTTTTGGCGCAGCCAATCGCTTCTGCAATAGCGGTTTGGGTTTTTCCCTCCTCCTGAAGCGCGGCGATTCGCCCACGGTCGAAAGGGGTCAAGTGTTTAAACGAGCGTTTTGATGTGGTAGACTGTGTGTGTGCCATAGATAAACCTCCGTATCGATTGATGTTTCGTCGACTTAATCATACACGGTTTATCTGTGGCTTTTTCTGTTTTTTTAGCAAGTTAGCTGTTGCATTTCATTTTACAACTAGCCGATTTTTTTTGCTTACAAACGTTTATTTAAAGATGATCCATAATTAACTGTGCATACAAAAGTACAGAATTTAGAATTCAAGCCGTTTATAAGAGGATTCTTCTTTTCTTTTAAGGAATACAAATATATCCTATTTTCAAAAGGCAGTGATTTTATAGATGAAGTATCAGCAGAAGAATTTTGCGGAAGAACTAAAGATAAAGATTCAGGAGATGGAATCGGCCTTAAAAGAACATAGTGAAATTGTGTTAAGAGAAAACAAATTCATCTTCGAAAATAGAAATCTTGAGTTTTATGTTGGTTTTGATCTTGATGGTTCAGATCATTTCCAGCCAGGCTACTGTTCCACTATTTCGATTGGTATATCAGATAAATTCAATCCAGACGGCGAACTCATTAACTTGCATATTATTACAATTTGGGAATGCCAACGAAGGGTTTTGGGTTTACCTATTTCGAAAAACATACCTGGGAGTAAAATTATCGGAGAATTTCCGGATGAATCTCTAGAAGAAATAAAAGAGGAATTGAAGGAATACATCGAAGAATTTTTAAACGAAGAGTATTAGAAACTGAATGGAACTTAATTCAAATTAAGTTACTTTTAGAATTTGCTCATCATAATCGATATTTTATTACTTATATGTTATATTCGGCGTATGGAAAAGCCAAAATGGACAGTCAATGCATATAAAAAAGACAATGGCGAAGAACCTGCTGCTGAGTTTTTAAACTCGCTTCCCAAAAGGAAAGAGCGAAGGTATTACGCACCATTCAATTACTGGGAGAGTTTGGTCCAACGCTGCATATGCCACACAGAAGACCGATAGAGAAAGACATCTATGAACTCCGCACAATTCTAGTCAGCACTAGCTTTCGCTTTTTCCGTTTTCATTACGAAAATGGTGAATTCATTTTATTGAATGGGTTCCGAAAGAAAACTGGAACAACACCACCTGGGGAAATCGAGCGCGCTAAACGCTATTTAGACGGATGTTCCTTCTCTCATGCAAGAATACGATAAAAACCAGGACGAGCAAACGAATAGCTCCAATCTAGTTGAAAGTTAATAATAACGCCTGTAATAACCCCCGATCGGCCAAATGGCCGATCGGGGGTTATCATTGTTTTGAATGTAACTTAACTGCACTTTTGTTACATTCAGTTTTCAGTGTTCACTGCCCTAATTCTTTTTAGATTTCGAAAGAGTTGCTGGATTAAAATCGGTAAAAAACTAATGTTGTTTCTTTAGAAACTTCAAAATCAATAAAACGGAATACCTTTAATTTAAGGTATTCCGTTTTATTGTTACTCTACTTCTCGGAGCATTTTTTCTATGATCATAACTCGCTCATTCATATCATCAAGTTGCTTCTTGACTAGCACAGTATTTTCTCTTTCTAACGCAATTCGTTCATTTGCTCTTTTTTCACTTCGCTTAATGATTTTGTAAATGATAAAGATAATAATTGCTGGTATGATGATCGAAAAACCTAATATAAATGTGGTTGCTACTATATCCCCTATATTAAAGCTTGTTGTCTCAGTCACTCTCTTTTTCTCCTTTATTGTCATTTTTCTTTTTAACGCTTAAAGAATTTGCTAGCTTATGTACCAATTGGTCGTTCAATTCAATTTGAAATGAATTAAGCATGTAGTATTTAGCTGCTTTTCCACTCTCTAAAATTTCCATATCGCTCGTAACCAATTCGGCCTCCTCTAGTTTTTGTAAGTGAAGA
Source organism: Planococcus antarcticus DSM 14505 (assembly GCF_001687565.2). Classification (NCBI taxonomy): domain Bacteria; kingdom Bacillati; phylum Bacillota; class Bacilli; order Caryophanales; family Caryophanaceae; genus Planococcus; species Planococcus antarcticus. The sequence continues at coordinate 305,979 of NZ_CP016534.2, read as the reverse complement.
TATAACAGTGGTCTACTAATACCTAATTCTCTTGCAAGCTGACTCACGTATTGCTTCCCTTCTGAAAGAACGGCAATAATTCTGAGTCGATGGGAATTCGACAAAGCTTCAAGGACTGTAAGTAAATGATCTCCTGAATTAAAATGTGTCATATGTAAGTATAATATTACAGGTATATATATAAGTCAATTCTTGATCATGGATAGTTTAAAAATTTTATAAACTTCATTCTTCACTTTTCATTTCAACGTGTTCGTAAACGTACCAAAACACTTCACGAACGTTCGTCATTACCGATATATATTTCCGAACCAAAATTTCGTTTCTATTTTATTTCAGAAAAAAGCCGAGTGCTTTGTTGGGCACCCGGCTCTTACCACTATTCATGTATCCAAAAAGTTCTTTCCAACTAAGCTCTTTGAAGAAAAAATGAATGCTTCCACTAACCGAACGGTGTTATTAAGATCATCCAAATCGACAATTTCGATGGGGGTATGTGTATAGCGAGAAGGAATGGATATCACTCCTGACGAAACCCCGGTAGATGTCATGTGGATTGCCCCGGCATCTGTACCGATGCCCATGAAAATTTCCTGTTGATGCGGAATATTCTGTTCTACCGCAACTTTTTCCAAAAGTCCTGTGACAAGCGGATGCGATATCAATGACTTGTCGGCGATTTTGATGCAGGGCCCGCTCCCGAGCTTCCGCGTTCCTGTCATTAAGACATCGTACGTATCACTAGTCGGTGTTGTATCGATGGCCAAGGCAAAATCAGGTTTGAGATTTGGTGATAGTACAGAAGCTCCTCTTAACCCCACTTCTTCTTGAACCGTAAAGACACAATAAATTTCGCCATGTTTACTGTCTTTTTTCGACTGAAGATTGTTGATCAGTTCGATCAACACGGCACAGCCTGAACGGTCATCGAGTGCTTTTCCGACTACGCGATTGCGTTTTTTGTCTCCTACTAATTTTAGGCCACTGCCATAGCTTATTGGCTGACCAACTTTAATGCCCATTTCCAGAATTTCTTGTGCCGAAGATGCCCCGACGTCGATATACAAATCACGGTGAGAAGTGATTCTTTTTGGATCGTCCCATTTCACATAATGAACAGCTAAAGTTCCGATTACTCCTTCAATGTAACCATCCGCCCCTTTAATAGTGACAGGTTGTGCCAGCAGCACACGATTATCAAATCCACCGAGCTGTTCAAAACGAAGTGTGCCGTTCGGCTCGATTTTTTTGACGATAAAGCCGATTTCATCTGCATGTGCTGCCAGCAGAATCGATGGCAACTGAGGATCTGTCGCTTTTATCGTCGCAATCAGATTACCCAGAGCATCCACCTCCAATTCATCCACTTTATTCTCTATTTCATTTTTGATAAAGCGTTGAACGTCTTGTTCAAAACCACTTGGCCCTACTAGTTCACATAGATTTTTTAGCAATTGATACAAAGCTCATCCACTCCAATTATTGGTTTGATAAATAGACATCCGTCATTAAATCATTGCTCATCGGATGCGGTATATAGTCTTCCACATAATCGCTTTGTGCAAGCGGTGGAGTTGTATAAGCGAGCATTACCCACGGCGCGTCTTCTTGGAACAACTGTTGCGCTTCTTTATAAAGCTCAGTCCGTTTGTCTTGATCAATGGTTTCACGGGCTTCTGTGATCAACGAGGTAAATTCATCACTCTTATAGAAGGCGATATTCTGTGCCGGCACTTGTGCATTGGTTTTGCTTAAGTTTGGATACAAGAAGTTATCGGGATCAGCCATGACGCCGGTCCAACCGTACATCGCCATACTGTGCTTGCCGTTTTTCGTATCTTCCAAATAGGTTGCCCATTCCATCGAGACGATTTCAGCCGTAATACCAATTTCAGCTAAATCTGACTGGATCGCTTCAGCAATTTTCATTGGTTCCGGCAAATAAGGACGCGGATTGCTCATTGTATACAGTTCAGTTTTAAAGCCATCTGCAAATCCTGCTTCAGCTAATAGCTTTTTCGCTTCTTCGACATTGTAATCGTATTTTTTCAACGTATCATCATGGCTCCACAGTGAAGGAGGCAATGGACTCGTTGCGGTGTCCGCTAACCCGTTATAGAATGCATCTACAATTTCTTCTTTATTGATTGCCATGCTAATTGCTTTTCGGACTAATGGATCATTAAACGGTTCTTTTTCCATATTGAAGGCCATATAGCCGATATTAAAACTTGGGCGCTTCTGCAGCTCTAGCCCTTCTGTTTCTTCTACGATATTCGTGTCACCAGCGTTCATGCCGTCTAAGACGTCAATTTCTCCAGCTTGTAGAGCGTTCAATCGTGCTGCATTTTCAGGGATTACTTGATAGATAAGTTTATCCAAATAAGGTTTTCCGTCCATCCAGTACTCAGGATTTTTTGCTAATGTAATGGTACTGTTACGGCTCCACTCTTCAAACTGGAACGGTCCTGTACCTACTGGATGCTCATACAATTTGTCACCATACTGCTCAATAGCGGCCGGGCTTGCAATCCCGAACATGGAAATGGCTAAGTAACTAAGGAATGGAGCCGTTTTACGTTTCAGTTTGATTTCAAGCTCATGCTCACCTGTCGCTACCACATGCTCGATTAAATGATTTTCATCTCCTTTAAATCCGCCATAGAGGAACGGATAATAAGGAAAATCTCCTTGGTGGTATGGGTTTTCTGGGTCCATCCACCGCTCAAAATTGAAGACGACCGCTTCCGCATTAAAGTCAGTTCCGTCATGGAATGTGACGCCTTCACGTAATTGGAATGTCCAAGTCAAGCCATCTTCACTCGAACTATACTCAGTTGCCAGTTTCGGCTGTAATTCTAAATTTTGGTCGTATTCCAACAAAGTTTCAAAAACATTGTGAGTAACCCGTATGGACTCGCCATCTGTCACATTGATGGGATCCAGTCCAACCGAATCAGCTCCACGGCCATAAATCAATGTGCCCCCCTGCTTGTCTTCTTCCGTCATCTCTTCTCCACTGTTTTCCGCACTCCCTGTTTCATTGTTCCCAGAACAAGCTGCCAGCAATAAAACCAAAATCAGTAAAAGGCAAATTGGACGATATAGATTTTTCTCCATTATTTTTCCCCCTCGTATGTTTTTTGATACTTTTTATCTACATAACGGAAGCTAATTCCATATAATTATAGACAATAAGAAGATAAGGTTAAGTATAAGCATATTAATGCAAATTATCAAATGAGTATTCTGAATTTTCTTTTCAAATGAATATAATTTAGTTTTTTGAAGATGTCCAAATAAAAACTCTACATCTTCAGATTGCTTCACTACTCTCTATATCACTTCCCGATCAACCCTTATAGCTATACAAACTAACCCGATGCAAATTTTAAGCATCAAAAAAAGCCATCCACTAATCGTAAAATGGATGACTCTACCTATTATCAGTCGTTTAGTTTTCTTTTTTCGGTTGTACTGTAAGATCTGTTGATCACTTTAAACAATTGTTCGATTTTATTCAAAATATCCAGTGACAGCAAGCCATTGCCTTCTGCAGTTTTCGGATAGCCAAGCGGCATTGTGCGGCGAACCAATTGAGCATATAACTCAGCTTCTGTTAGTTCACGGGCAAATTCTTTTTCTGCAATATTTTTAATTAATGCCAAAGCTCCAGATACATGTGGCGTTGCCATTGAAGTGCCTGACAAACTGGCATATTTCCCTCCCGGATACGTCGAATAAATGTCGACGCCTGGAGCTACTAAATCGATTTCATCATTCGTATTGCTGAAATTGGCAATTCTTCGATCAAAATTCACTGCTCCTACTTGAATTACCTCACCGTAAGCTCCTGGATAAGCGAATTCGTTGGTATCGTGAAGGTCATCTCCTTCGTTGCCTGCAGCACAGACAACTGGGATACCGACGTCTACAGCACGCTTAATCACCTCGTGGAGATCCGTTACATCTTCCGGTCCTCCAAGCGACATGGAAATGACCGTTACCGTTTCCCCGTTCGGTCCTCTCCAATCAATCGCAAACTGGATGCCGTCGATGATTCCCTGATATTCCCCGCCGCCTTCCCCCGCCAGCACTTTCAAAATGAGCAGCTGAGCAGATGGTGCCACTCCCGCTATTCCACCATCTTTTCTATAGGAAGCAGCAACAGTCCCTGCGACATGTGTGCCATGGCCGTTATTATCGTCAAAATTCGCTGCATCGCCATCGAAATCAGGCGTAAAGTTTTTCCCACCAATAATTCGGTCTTGCAGATCAGGATGATCCGGCTGACAACCGGTGTCTAAGATGGCAATGATCGTCCCTTTCCCTTTTTCTGCTGCTTCCCACACTTCAGGAGCTTCGATCATCCGTATACCTTCGGGAATCTGTGGTGCCTGTTCAACTATCTCTTCTACGCGGTAAGGAATTAAATAGAGCTTCGTCATTCGTTTCACTCCCCTTAATTTCCAATTCTTTTCTTACTTCACTTAATTCGTCATGTTCTGTCCGAATCCTTTAATATTCAAATGAAAAAATCGATGCCTATTGTGGCACCGATTTTTTCTCTTTCTTTACAATTGTCTAAACCCACCGGTATTCGCACGAACGTTGACCTCGGAGTATTTCTTGAGGTCGCGTTCTTTTGACAACATCGTTCCAACCCATCCGCCGATAAAGCCAAGGGGTACAGAGAATAAGGCTGGATTGGTCAACGGGAAAATCGGATCGCCAACGAAAATCGCCGCTCCCGCTTCCGGACTCATTACGCTCGGGCTGAGGGAAACCAGTACTAATGCTGAAATCAACCCGGTTAAAATTGCGGATACTGCTCCGGTCGTGTTAAAACGTTTCCAGAAAATTGTATAAAGAATAACCGGCAAATTAGCACTGGCAGCAATACAGAATGCTAGCGAGACTAGGAACGCTACATTCAAGCTTTGTGCAAAAATCGCCAAAAGGATGGAGAATGCCGATACGCCAAGAGACGCATAGCGGGCTGCCAACATTTGCTGGCGTTCCGTCGCCTGACCTTTTTTGATGATTTGGCCATAAATATCATGGGCAAACGCTGAAGCACCTGTCAAAACAAGTCCCGCCACTACAGCTAGAATTGTTGCAAACGCAACAGCTGAAATGAACGACATTAGCACATCACCACCTAAAGCCTGCGCTAACAGAGGTGCCGCCATATTTCCGGCAGGGTTTGTCGCGGTGATCAAATCAGATCCTACGAAAGCCGCGGCTCCGAAACCAAGAAAAATAGTCATAACATAAAAAATCCCAACAATCCACGTAGCCCACATCACTGAGCTTCGGGCAGTTTTTGCGTCTTTAACGGTAAAGAAACGCATCAGAATGTGTGGCAGTCCTGCAGTTCCGAGAACCAAAGCAAGCATTAACGAAATTGTATCTAATGGAATTTTGTATTTTACGCCAGGACTTAAATACGCTTCTCCGTGAGGCGTAGCCGTCTTCATTTGCGTAAACATCTCCAAGATATTGAAGTTAAAATTCTTCAATACAAGGAACGACAAGATAACGGTACCAATCATCAACAGCACTGCTTTGATAATCTGCACCCAACTTGTTGCTGTCATCCCACCGAACAGTACATAAATGGTCATCATGATGCCGACAAGCAGAACAGCCCATATGTAATCAATGCCGAACAGCAATTGAATCAATGCTCCTGCCCCAACCAATTGGGCAATCATGTAGAAGATAACAATGGTAATAGAACTTAATGCCGCTGCCCCGCGGACTTTTTTTGCATTAAAGCGCGCATTGATCATATCGGCAAGGGTATATTTCCCTAAATTGCGAAGTGGTTCAGCAACAATGAAAAGAACTACTAAATACGCTACTAAGTAGCCGATAGAAAATAAGAAACCATCAAAACCGAACAAAGCAATGGCTCCTGCAATTCCTAGAAAAGAGGCTGCTGATAAGTAATCCCCTGCAATAGCCAAGCCATTT